>CAMCBY010000531.1 GCA_945873015.1 Klebsiella pneumoniae | reverse complement strand
TCGGGGAAAGCCACGCCATCCTGTGCATGAATGACCGGCGACATCTTCTCCAGATTGATCTGGTGCATGATGCCGTTGCCCGCCGGAATGACCACCATGTTGTCAAACGCGAGTTTGGTCCAGTTGATGAAGTGGAAGCGGTCCTCGTTGCGACGGTCTTCGATCGCACGGTTCTTCTCGAACGCCTGCGGATCGAAACCGCCACACTCAACCGCCAATGAGTGATCGACAATCAGCTGCACTGGCACCACCGGATTGACCTTGGACGGATCGCCGCCCTGGTCAGCAATGGCGTCACGTAAACCCGCCAGATCGACCAGCGCGGTCTGGCCGAGAATGTCGTGACACACGACACGGGCCGGATACCACGGAAAGTCGAGGTCACGCTTGACCTCGATGATCTGCGTCAGGCAGTCGCTGACGATGGCCGGGTCGGCGCGGCGCACGATGTTCTCGGCGTGCACGCGCGCGGTGTAGGGCAGTTTGTCCCACGCACCCGGGGTGATGGCGTTGACCGCGGCACGCGCGTCGAAATAATCGAGGCTGGTGCCGGGCAGTGGCTTGCGATATTGGGAGTTCATGATGCTGGCTCGCTCTCGTTACGCGCGGTCCTTCAGGGCCACGAACTTCTGATCTTCCGGGCCGTTGTAGTTCGCGCTCGGACGGATGATCTTGCCGTCGATGCGCTGCTCGATGACGTGCGCGGACCAACCGGAGGTGCGCGCAATCACGAACAGCGGCGTGAACATCGCGGTCGGCACACCCATCATGTGGTAGCTGACGGCGCTGAACCAGTCGAGGTTGGGGAACATCTTCTTCACTTCCCACATCACCGTTTCAAGACGCTCGGCGATGTCGTACATCTTCATGTTCTTTTCTTCCGCCGAGAGCTGGCGGGCCACTTCCTTGATGACCTTGTTGCGCGGGTCGGACACGGTGTAGACCGGGTGACCGAAACCGATCACGACTTCTTTGCGTTCGACGCGGGCGCGAATGTCGGCCTCGGCTTCGCCGGGATTGTCGTAGCGCTTCTGGATCTCGAAGGCCACTTCATTGGCGCCGCCATGCTTGGGACCACGCAGCGCACCGATGCCGCCGCAAATGGCCGAGAACATGTCGGAGCCGGTGCCGGCTACCACGCGCGAAGCGAAGGTCGAGGCGTTGAATTCGTGCTCGGCGTAAAGAATGAGCGAGGTGTGCATGGCGCGCACCCAGCTGTCACGCGGCTTCTCACCGTGCAACAGGTGCAGGAAATGCCCGCCGATTGAATCGTCGTCGGTTTCAACTTCGATACGTTTGCCGTTGTGGCTGTAGTGATACCAGTACAGCAGCATGCTGCCTAAACACGCCATCAGCTTGTCGGCGATGTCGCGTGCGCCGGGGTGATTGTGATCATCTTTCTCCGGCGACAGACAACCCAACACCGAGGTGCCGGTGCGCATCACGTCCATCGGATGGGCATAGGGCGGCAGGGCTTCGAGCGCCGCTTTCAGATTGGCGGGCAGACCGCGCAGCGCTTTCAACTTGGCCTTGTAGCCGGCGAGTTCGGCCACGTTCGGAAATTTGCCATGCACCAACAGGTGCGCGATTTCTTCGAATTCGCAGGTGGTAGCGATATCGAGGATATCGAAGCCGCGGTAGTGCAGGTCATTGCCGCTGCGACCGACGGTGCACAGGGCGGTATTGCCGGCAGCGGTGCCGGACAGGGCGACCGACTTCTTCGGTTTCGGCAGGGTGCTGGGTGTATCGGACATGGGAAGTTCTCCTCTTTGATTCAGTCGCGTGCGGCGAGCGCCGTCACTTGCCCTTCTGGAATAATTCGTCGAGCTTGTCTTCGTAGGCGTGATAGCCCAGGAAGTCATACAACTCGGCACGGGTCTGCATGGTGTCGATGACGTTCTTCTGCGTGCCTTCTTTGCGGATGCTCTGCATGACGTTCAGCGCAGCCTTCTGCATGGCGCGGGTCGGCGACAGCGGGTAGAGCACCATCGCGATACCCTGCGCGCCGAGTTCTTCTCGACCGTAATAAGGCGTGGTGCCGAATTCAGTGATGTTGGCCAGCACCGGCACCTTGACCTGGTCGCAGACCTGCTTGTACATGGTGATGTCGGTCATGGCCTCGGCGAAAATAGCATCGGCACCGGCTTCGACGAACGCACAGGCGCGGTCGATGACACCCTGCAAACCTTCAACCTGCAGCGCGTCGGTGCGCGCCATCAAAACGAAGTTGGCATCGGTCTTGGCATCAACCGCCGCTTTCACGCGGTCGACCATCTCTTCCTTGGAGACCACTTCCTTGCCCGGTCGATGGCCACAACGTTTCTGCGCAACCTGATCTTCGATGTGTACGGCAGCGGCGCCCGCCGCAATCATCTGCTTGACGGTGCGGGCGATGTTAAAGGCGCCACCCCAGCCAGTATCGATGTCGACCAGCAGCGGCGTTTCAACCTGGGTGGTGATGCGACGCACGTCGGTCAACACATCATCGAGTGAGGTCATGCCAAGATCCGGCAGGCCGTAGGAATAATTGGCAACGCCGGCGCCGGACAGATAAATCGCGCGATAGCCGGTGCGTGTGGCCATCATCGCCGCATAGGCGTTGACGGTGCCGATGATCTGCAGCGGTTTCTCCTCGGCAATCGCGAGGCGGAAGCGGCCGCCGGCGGTAAGTGTCTGGGTCATGGGTTCTCCTTCAGGTGTTTTTCGATGTTGTGGCGGGCGGAGCTTACGTGGCGGCGCATGAGCATTTCGGCGAGATCGCCATCCCGCGCCTCGATCGCTTCGACGATGCGCTGGTGTTCGCCAAACGCCTTTTGCGGCCGATTGGCGTAGGCGCTGAACTGGTACCGGTACATGCGGATGCGGTGATAGAGCTCACCGATGAGCAGATCCGTCAGCGCCGAGTTATGGCTGCCGTGGATGACCCGATAGTGAAAATCAAAATCGCCTTCCTGCTGAAAATAGGCGGTGTCGGCTTTGAGGGCTTCATCCTGCTCGTGGGCGGCCAACA
>CAMCBY010000530.1 GCA_945873015.1 Klebsiella pneumoniae | reverse complement strand
ATCGCCAAAAAAACCGGCGGGCGGTATTTTCGCGCCCGCGATGCGCAGGCGTTTGAGACGATTTACGCTGAGATCGACAAACTTGAACCGGTCGAACACAGCGGTTCCCATTTCCGCCCGACCACGGCCTTGTTCTACTGGCCGCTCGGCGCGGCGATGGCGTTGTATCTGTTGCTGCTGGCTCTGGTGCCGCGGCAGGCCGCGGGGCAGCGCGCATGATGGCCGACTTTCATTTCCTGCGACCGGCGTGGTTCCTGCTGTTGCCCTTGTTGTTTGTGCTGGTGTGGTGGGCGCTGCGCGCACGGGGGCGCGGCGGCGTGTGGTCACGGGTATGCGATGCCGCCCTGCTGCCCTATGTCGTGCAAGGCGGCGCCGTGCGTCTGCACAACGGGATTGGCTGGTTGCTGGCGGCGGCCGGCACACTCGCAGTGGTGGCGCTGGCCGGACCGGTATGGGACCGGCAACCGGTGCCTGTATTTCGCAGTGAAGGCGCGCTCGTGATCGCGCTCGACCTGTCGGCGTCGATGAACAGCACTGACCTCAAACCAACCCGCATCGAACGCGCCAAATTCAAGGTGGCCGACATACTGCGTGCGCGCAAAACCGGCCAGACCGCCTTGCTGGTGTTCGCCGCACAGGCCTTTGTGGTCACACCTTTAACCAACGATGTCAAAACCCTGTCCGCCCACCTGTCGGTGCTCGAGCCGTCCATCATGCCAAGTCAGGGCAGCGAGCCGGCAGCCGCGCTGGAACTCGCGGCCAAACTGTTGACTCAGGGTGGTTTACCCAATGGCCATGTGCTGCTCATCACCGACGGCGCCGATGATGCGAGCATGGCGCGGGCGCGTGATGTCGCGACGGCCGGCGACTTCACGCTGAGTGTGCTCGGCATCGGCACCGCCGATGGTGCACCGGTGCCTGATGCCAATGGCGATTTTATCAAGGGTGGCAATGGTGCCTTGGTCATGAGTCATCTCGACGGTGCGAGCTTGAAGGCACTGGCCAAGGACGGGCGCGGTGTTTATCTCGAAGCGCGCGCCGACGATGCCGACGTCACAACCCTCGCGCGTTATCTCGACGACGATCACGCGGCCCATGCCGAACGGCTCGAAAAACTCGCCACCAGCCAGTGGCACGAGGTCGGGCCGTGGTTGCTGCTGCCCTTGCTACCGCTCGCTGCGTTGGCATTTCGACGCGGCATACTGACGCTGCTGCTGGCTGTGCTGCTCGGCAGCGCGACACCGCGTAACGCCGCGGCCGACTGGTGGCGCACCCCCGATCAGGCCGGCCAGGCGGCGTTCGAGCACAAAGACTATACAAGCGCGGCACAACGTTTCGCCGACCCGGCGTGGCGCGCCGCCGCGCGTTATCGCGCCGGTGACTACGCCGGCGCAAGCGAAGATCTGAAAGGCAGCGATACCGCCCCGGGCCATTACAACCGCGGCAATGCGCTGGCGCGTCAGGGTCAACTGCCCGAGGCGCTGGCCGCCTACGATGCCGCACTCAAACGCGCACCGAACGACGAAGATGCGCAATACAACCGCGACCTGGTCGCCAAGGCGCTCGAACAACAAAAACAAGAGGAACAGCCGCAGGACTCAAAATCCGATCAGGACGACAAACAGGGCGAGCAGTCCAAGAGCGATCAGAGTGAACAGCAGTCCGGTGGCGAAAAGGACGGTCAGTCCGAACAAAATACCGACGGCGCGACCAATGCCGGTGGCGGTGAGCGATCCAAACAACAGCAGCACAACGAACAGGCGACTGAGGACGCCAACGCCAACGGCGCGGCGCGCCAACAGGCGCAACAGGCCCAATCGAAGCAGCCGGACGACACCGAGCAGGACGAACAACAGGCCTCCGGTGCCAAACCCGACGAGCCGCCGGCCGCCGATGAGGCCGAGCGCAAACAGGCCACTGAACAATGGCTGGGCCAGATCCGCGACGAGCCGGCGCGGCTGTTACGCGAGAAATTCAAACTACAGTACCGCCAGTTCTACGGCGGCAAGAGCAGCGAGACCAACCCATGGTGAACCCTCTGGTGCGTGTGCTGGTGCTGCTGGCGCTGGCGTGGCAGGGGCTGGTGTCGGCCGCGGTGACGTTAGACATCACGCCCGACCCCGCGGTCGCCAATCAATCGGTGGAACTCAGCTTTCGGGTCACTGGCGAGATTGATGGCGAGCCTGATTTCAGTGGGCTCGAACAATCCTTTGAGGTGTTGAGTCGCAACCGCCAGACCACCATGAGCTGGATTAACGGCACCAGCGAGCAGTCGACCACCTTTGTCTTGAACTGCATGCCGCGCACGACCGGGCGTGTGCGTATCCCGGTGGTCAGTTTCGGTCGCCAGTCCAGCACCGCGCGCGAACTCAATGTGGGCGATGCACCCGCCGCGGCGACCGCCGACAACGGTGACGCCGACATTCAGCTCAAGGTCTCGGCTGAACCACAATCACCCTATGTGCAGCAGCAGGTGGTTTACACCGTCAAACTCCTGAGCCGTGTCGATCTCAGCAATCCGCGCTTTTCGCAGGTCAGCACCAACACCGATGCCGTAGTGAAACCGCTGACCAACGGCCGCCAATTCAGCGAATCAATCAACGGTCGCGCCTACGAAGGTTACGAATTTAAATACGTTGTATTCCCGCAGAAGAGCGGCAAGCTGCGCATTGCGCCGGTCAACTTCATCGCCGATGTCGCAGTCGGCCGGCGCTCGGCGTTCGATCCCTTCGCCCGCTCCTTGAGCACCAAACGTATTGAATCCGAAGCCGTCGAACTGGAAGTCAAACCGGTGCCGACCACCTTTCCGCCCGGCGCGACCTGGTTGCCGGCCAAACGACTGCGCCTGCACGAAGAGTGGGAGCCGGACGTCAACAGCGTCGAAGTCGGCGCGCCGCTGACCCGCACCGTGTTCCTGTGGACCGATGGTCTGCTGTCAGGCCAGTTGCCGGCACTCAAGTTCGAGGCGCCGAAAGGCACCAAGCTCTATCCCGATCAGGCCCAGACCAATGATCAGGACACCGCCAA
>CAMCBY010000529.1 GCA_945873015.1 Klebsiella pneumoniae | reverse complement strand
AGGTGCGAATTCATTCGCACATTTGAGTGGCGGCGACACGCCCTGCCTCGCCATTAATGTGCGAATGAATTCGCACCTACAGGGCGAGATCGGCGTTCACACCCTTGCGCGCCGCCAGCACATCACGCACCAGCGGCACCGTCAGTGCCCGCCCCTGGGCCAGCGCCACCGCATCGAGTTCATCGAGCAAGGCCACCAAGGTAGTCATGTCGCGCCGTTCGCGCAGCAGGATGAATTCGACCACCGGGTCCGGCAGTTCCAGACCTCGCTCATGGGCACGCGCGCGCAGCACCGTGGCCTTCTCGCCGTCGCTGAGTTCATGCACCTGATAAATGAGACTCGCCTTCAGGCGTGAGGCAAGATCGGGCAGCACAAAACCTGGCTCGGCCCGTGAGGTCCACAACAGCCAGCGTTCGCTGGCGTGGATGGCGTTATAGAGATTGAACAAGTGCCGTTCCCACTCGGCATCGCCGGCGCAGATGTCGATGTCATCGAGCGCTACCATGTCGACACTGTCGAGATCGTCGAGCAGCGCCACGCCGGCAGGAAACAGTTCGCGCAGTGGTATATAAATGGTGCGGGCCAACTCCGGCGCAACGGCGCCGATGGCCGCCTGCGCAAGATGGCTCTTGCCACTCGCCGCAGCGCCGCGCAGATGTACGATGCGCGCGCCTTGCTGCCGCGACCACGCCTCTACCGCTCGCAGGGCTTCGTGATTGGCAGCGGGCAGGAAGCTTGAAAAATCGTGTTGCGCAGTCTGGAACAGCGGCAGCGTCAACTGCGGTTCGGCGCCGCGTGCGCTCATAGGCCGTAGATTTCACTCTTGAGATATTCGTCGCGCGAATGGCGCAGCAATACCACCACCACCGCCGCCACCGGCAAGGCCACCAACACACCGAAGAAACCAAACAACTGTCCGCCCGCCATCACCGCAAAAATCACCGCGACCGGATGCAGCCCGATACGATCGCCGACCAGCATCGGCGACAACACCATACCTTCGAGCAACTGGCCAACGCTGAACACCGCCGCCACACCGAGCAGATGGGTGGCATCGTGAAACTGCAGGAAAGCCGCCACCACCGCCGCCGCCACGCCGACGATGACGCCGAGGTAAGGCACAAAACTCAGCAGCCCGGCGAGCATGCCAATCACGAACGCGAGATCGAGCCCGACCATCCACAATCCACAGAAATAGATCACCGCCAGCGCCAGCATCACGGTCAACTGGCCGCGCAGAAATTCCGCCAGCACCGCGTCGATTTCGCGCGCCAGTTTGCCGATGGTGGGCGCCGCCCGTTGCGGCAGCAGGTCGCGTACGGCGGCGACCAGATGATCCCAGTCGCGCAACAGATAAAAGGTCACGACCGGGATCAGCAACACATAGGTCAGCCAGCCGAGCAGCACCTGGCCGGAACGGCCGAGTGAAGACATCACCGTGCCTGCCACCGAACCGACCTGACGCCAATGATCGACGATGGCGCTGCGCAGGGCTTCGATGTCGATACTCGGCACTTCCACACCGGCCAGCGCGGCGATGCGCGGCAGCAGTTGTTTCTGCAGCCAGTCCAGCGCTTCGGGGATATTGTTCAGAAAGGCGATGGTCTGATGGCTCAGCATCGGCAGCAATACCACCAGCGCCAGCAGACCGGTCACGAACATGACGCCGAATACCGTCAGCACGCCGACCGTGCGGCTCACACCGAGGCGCTGCAGGCGGTCGACCAAGGGGTCACCGAGGTAGGCCAGCAGCGCACTCAACAGAAACGGCGTCAGTACCGGTGCCAGCAGATACAACAACCAGCCGCCGGCCAGCACCAGCGCGAGGATGAACCACTGACGAGAATCGGCAAGTGTGGTGTTCATGGCAATAACTCGTAGGTGTCGCTGCGGGCCGGCACCGGCGCCAGCACATGACCGAAGCCAATGCTCTGGGCCAGCGCCGCACGACCGCCGCGGGCGGTGATTTCGTAGACCAGTCGCTGGTTATCGACACTGCGCAGGAACAGCGCAGAGATGCTGTCGAGGCTGTCGAGATACCTGGCCAGACGCGCATAGTCCTGCGCCGACCGCACACCCATCACCGCCAGGCTCACACGCTCGGCACCCGCCAGCATGCCGGGCTCGGCATACCGCCGCGCCAGCGCATCACCGAGCGCATCAACACCCTCTTCGATGATGGCTTCGGCGAGCGCGCCTTCCTGTGTCCAGGCCAGGGTCTCACCGTCGATATCGAGCCGCCAGCGTACTTCCCACACCTCGGCACTGGCCTCCCGTAGATGGCCGACCAGCACAGCCGCCGCGCCGTAGCGCGCAGCCAGGGCAACCGCTCCATCGAGCACCGCCTGACTGTCCTGCGCAGCGCCGAGCTGATTGCTCTCTTCGATGTCCATGAGCGGCAACAGCACCGGCAATGCGCGCGCGTCGGCCTTGTGTTTGAGCGCCGCGCCGAGTTTGCCGGGCGCTTCGCCACCGACCAGGCTGCGGCCCTGGGCGTCATCGACAATAAGGAACACCACGGTCTCGGGGCGTTGTTTACCCCAGGTGCCGATACCGCGCTCTTCCAGTTCGCGCGCCAGCACCTGCTCGTCGAAATGTGCATTCAAGGTCAGGTTGCCGTCGGGCGCATTGCCATAGGCGTATTGCAGCAGCAGGGTCGAAGCGCGGCCGAGCAGCGGCCGCGCACTGGCGTCATTCGGCGTGCGGCGATTGCCGGTCAGCTTGACCAAGACTTCGGCGAGTGCGGCCGCGCTGGCGCGCGAGCGCTCGGCCGGACTGCGATCCTTGACCGCGACACTGGCGTTAAACAGACCGCTGACATCGCGCGCCGCGAGCGGGCCGGCGAGTGCGCACAAGCACAGCGCCACCAGCAGGCGCATCGCTCCATTCAAACTCACTCGCATCATGCTCAACTCGTTGCTGCCGGGCCGCCCTGCTGCGGCGAGCTATGGTAACAGGCCCGTGAAAATCGCAGTGAGCGCGGCCGATTTCCGGGCGCTTCGAGCGCCTGTTACCATGCGCCCCTAT
>CAMCBY010000528.1 GCA_945873015.1 Klebsiella pneumoniae | reverse complement strand
GGACGGCAAGACCTTCCGCTTCGCGGTGTAAGTAACGGCGCCGCCCGCAGGTGCGAATTCATTCGCACCTGCGGATCAACGCCACTCGCCGCGCAATTGCGCCACTTTTTCCTGTAACGCCGCCGGCGTTGCGTCCACCGCCGCCAGCGGCGCATCAATCGCCAACGCAATCCGCCGTAACGGGCGCAGCCGCCAGGGTTTGCTCATGGCGCGGCCGTCCTTGCGTGAAAAGAACGATCCCCATAAGCCCCGTAACGCCATCGGAATGACCGGCACCGGACTCGTGTCGAGAATACGCGTGACACCCGGCCGGAACGGATAGAGTTCGCCGCTGTCGGTGATGCGGCCTTCGGGGAAGATCGCAACCAGGTCACCCTCGGCGAAGGCGCGGGCAACCTCGTCAAACGCCCGCGCAGTCATTTTGGGATTCTCGCGCGCCGAGGCAATGGGTATCGCCCGCCCGGTGCGAAAAACGAAGGAGACTATCGGCATCTTGAAGATGTTGTGATCCATCACAAAACGGATCGGGCGCGGACAGGCCGCCGCGATCACCAACGCATCGACAAAACTGACGTGATTGCATACCAGCAGCGCCGGCCCTTCATCGGGCAGGTGCTCGACGCCGCTCTTGTCGAGGCGATAAACGGTGTGAATCAACATCCACACGATAAAACGCATCAAGAATTCCGGTACCAGCAGATAGATATAAACCGCCACCGCGGCGTTGAGCAGGCCCAGCACCATGTACAGCTGGGGCAGACTCAGGCCGGCCTGCAGCAGGCCGGCCGCCATCAGCGCCGACACCACCATGAACAAGGCATTCAGAATATTGTTGGCCGCGATCACACGCGCGCGATGCGAGGCGTCGCAGCGGCTCTGGATCAAGGCATAAAGCGGCACGCTGTAGAACCCGGCGAACATCGCCAACAGGAACAGATCGACCATCACCCGCCAATGACTGTGGTCGGCGAGGAAGGCCGCCGGCCCGACCAGACCGTGGGGTGAGAATTCGCTTGAGGCCAGCCACAGATCGATGGCGAAGGCAGTCATGCCTATCGAGCCGAAGGGCACCAGACCGATCTCAACCTTATGGCCCGACAGGCGCTCGCAGAGTAACGAGCCAATACCGATACCAAGCGAGAACACCGCCAGCAGCAAAGTCACGACGTTCTGGTCACCACCGAGGGTTTCCTTGGCAAAACCGGTGAAGGTGGTCAGAAACACCGAGCCGAAGAACCACATCCAGGAAATGCCGAGCAGCGACAGGAAGACGGTGCGGTTGGCGTACGCGTGACGCAGGTTGGCGAGTGTCTCGCTGAGCGGGTTCCAGTTGATGACGAGATTCGGCACCGGTGCCGGCGAGGCCGGCACGAAACCGGCGGCGATACGTCCGGCGATGGCGAGCACCATCGACACACCCGCCACATAGTGGGCGCCGACCTCGGGTATGGCGATCAAGGCGCCACCCAGCATGGTGCCGAGCAGAATCGCAACGAAGGTGCCCATCTCGACAATGCCGTTGCCACCCACCAGTTCATCTTCATGGAGGTGCTGCGGCAGATAGGCGTATTTGACCGGCCCGAACAGCGCCGAGTGCGTACCCATCAGAAACACGCCGACGAACAACAGCGAGGCCATGCCAAGCAGAAAACCGGCGGCGATGCCGCTCATGAACAGGATCTCGAGATTCTTGACCAGACGAATCAGCCGCGCCTTGTCGTACTTGTCGGCGAGTTGGCCGGCGGTCGCCGAAAACAACAGAAACGGCAGGATAAATATGGCGCCGATCACAGGCCCGGCGGTGGTCGGTTCGAGACCGCCCCAGGCGGCCGCGCTGTAGGTGGCGAGTGCGGTGAAAGCGAACTTGAAGGCGTTGTCATTGGCGGCACCGCAGAACTGCGTCAGGAAGAACGGCAGAAAGCGCCGTTCCTTCAGCAGGCCGTACTGACTGGAGTCGCTCATGGGGGTATTCGCTCCGTGCTGGGGTGATGGGGATGGGCGAGCGCGAGTATGCCTGCCGAATCCGCGATGTTGAAACACGCGGCAAAGGTGTTTCGCGACGGCCGTGCTGCTTTATGCTCTGTCCACCAAGAGACATGAGGACAACACGGTGATTCGAGACATTCTGCGCATGGGCGACCCGCGTCTGCTTGAGACCGCAAAAGCGGTCGCCGATGTGAGCGCAGCGGAGATCCGCACGCTGGTGGCTGACATGTTCGACACCATGCACGCCGCCAACGGTGCCGGTCTCGCCGCGCCACAGATAGGCGTGGGTCTGCGCGTCGTGATCTTCGGCTATCGTGACGCCGCCGCTCGCAACCCTCGTTATCCCGATGCCGATCCGGTGCCAGAGACCATACTCATCAATCCCGAGCTGATACCCATCGGCAGCGATTTCGAGGATGGCTGGGAAGGTTGTTTGTCGGTGCCGGGCCTGCGCGGCGTGGTGCCACGCCATAAGCGCCTGCGCTACCGCGGCTTCAATCTCGACGGCGAAGTCATCGAACGTGAGGTCGCAGGTTTTCATGCGCGCGTGGTGCAACACGAGTGTGATCACCTCGATGGCATCCTCTATCCGATGCGCATTACCGACTTCTCACAGTTTGGTTACACCGACGTGATGTTCCCCGGCATGCTCGATGAGGACGACTGAGACCTCGCCCGAGGCTTGAAGTGTGACTGACTTCGCCACCGTGGCGGCTGCGCTTGTCGGGTATTTGCATTGCAATGGCGTCTTGAGCACCGCCGCGTGCGCTGCCACCGCCATTTCGCCGCTTGTTCACGCAGGAGAAAGTTACATGGAAGATTTCACGAGCCGATTGTCCCTTGCCGCACTGGCAGTCATCGGCATGAGCGGCCAGGCTGCCGAGGCCGCACCCGTGGCGAGCGGCCCAGCCCTGGCGATGGATGGTGATGGCATCAATTCATTGTGGGTACGGGCCAGCGAACCGCCGCACAGCATCGCCAATGCGCTGAGTGTGCTGGCAAGTGCGGGCGAGAGTGTCGGGCTGGTATCGGCACACATCGA
>CAMCBY010000527.1 GCA_945873015.1 Klebsiella pneumoniae | reverse complement strand
CTTTGACACGACCGCCGCGAATCAGAATTACCGAATGCTCCTGAAGGTTATGCCCTTCACCACCAATATAGGTGGTTACTTCCTGGCCATTGGTCAGGCGGACACGTGCCACTTTACGCAGAGCCGAGTTCGGCTTCTTCGGCGTGGTGGTGTAAACGCGCGTGCATACGCCCCGCTTCTGCGGGCAGGCCTCGAGGGCCGGGACGTTGCTCTTTTCGGCTTTACGCCGACGCGGTTTGCGCACTAATTGATTTATTGTCGCCATGGCCTTCAGCGCTCTTCGGTAGTTCCGATTGTTAAACAGCAAAACTTTCAGCGTCGTCAGTCCACCCTGGTGCGTTGAGGTCACCGGGGTCTGGCCCACCGAGGGCGGGGCACGTTTGGTTAGGAAAACGACGGAGGAAAAAAACGACAGGGAGGTTTTCACCTGCCTGTCGTAGAAGCGGGATTATAGGGATCCCGCTTCCGTCATGTCAACGCTTACTCAAGCACTTTTTGTAGTCGGCTCGGCTTCCGGCGTGCTTTCGACTTCACGCAGCTCCGCCATCAGTTCCGCATCAAGGCCAGCGGCCAGATCAGCGAGGCTCGGCGAGGCGGAAAATCCACGACGCTTGCGGTTCGCATGATAGGCAAAGCCCGTTCCGGCCGGGATCAACCGTCCGACGATGACGTTCTCCTTCAGACCGCGCAGCTCGTCGTGTTTACCGGTGACCGAGGCCTCGGTGAGCACGCGGGTGGTCTCCTGGAAGGAAGCCGCCGAGATGAACGACTCTGTCGCCAGGGACGCCTTGGTGATGCCGAGCAGCAGTTGTTGGCCGCTGGCCGGACGCTCCCCCTTGGCGGTGACCATATCGTTTTCGTCCATCAGACGTTCGCGTTCGATCTGCTCGCCCTTCAGGAAGCGGGTATCGCCCGCGTCGACGATTTCGATCTTGCGCAGCATCTGACGCACGATGGTCTCGATGTGTTTGTCGTTGATCTTCACACCCTGCAGGCGATAGACCTCCTGCACTTCGTTGACCACATAACGGGTCAGTTCGTGCACACCTTTCAGACGCAGGATGTCATGGGAGTCCGGCGCGCCGTCGCACACCGTCTCGCCGCGTTCCACATGCTCGCCTTCGAACACCGTCACGTGGCGCCACTTCGGAATCAGGCTCTCGTATTGGTCACCATCGTTGCTGGTGATGATCAGACGCTGCTTGCCCTTGGTGTCCTTGCCGAAAGAAACCGTACCGGTAGCTTCCGCCAGAATCGCCGGTTCCTTTGGTTTGCGCGCTTCGAACAAGTCCGCCACTCGCGGCAGACCGCCGGTGATGTCGCGGGTCTTGGACGATTCCTGCGGGATACGCGACATCACGTCGCCAACCTTCACTTCCTGGCCGTCAGTGACCACCACGATCGCGTTCGGCGGCAGGAAATAATGCGCCGGGATATCAGTGCCCGGAATACGCAACTCCTTGCCCTTTGCGTCGAGCAGCTTGAGCACCGGACGCAGATCCTTGCCCGCGCTGCCGCGTTGCTTGAGATCCATGACCACGATGCTGGACAGACCGGTGATTTCGTCAACCTGGCGGGCAACCGTCACACCCTCATCGATGTCCTGGAACACCACCATGCCCGCCACTTCCGTGATGATCGGGTGGGTATGGGGATCCCAGTTGGCCACGGTCTGGCCGGCTTTGACTTCGGCCGCATCGGCCACCGTCAACACCGCACCGTAGGGCACCTTGTAACGCTCGCGGTCGCGACCGATATCGTCGTTGACCACCAGTTCGCCGGAACGAGACACTGACACGAAAGTGCCGTCCTCGTGAGCGAGGGTCTTCATGTTCACCAGCTTGATGGTGCCCGAAGCCTTGACTTCAATACTGTTGACAGCCGCAGCTCGCGATGCCGCACCACCGATGTGGAAGGTACGCATGGTGAGCTGGGTACCCGGCTCGCCGATGGACTGCGCAGCGATAACACCAACGGCCTCGCCGACATTAACGCGGTGGCCGCGGGCCAGATCACGCCCATAACACGAAGCGCAGATGCCATAGCGGATTTCGCAAGTAATGGGCGAACGCACCAGCACTTCGTCTACGCCCTGCTCGTCGAGATGCTCGACCCATTTTTCGTCAATCATGGTGCCAGCCTTGGCAATCACTTCGACGTTCTCGCCAGGACGATAGACGTCTTGCGCAACCACGCGGCCGAGGATGCGGTCGCCGAGTGCCTGAATCACGTCACCGCCTTCGATGATGGGGTTCATGACCAGACCTTCGGTCGTGCCGCAATCAATCTCAGTGACCACCAGATCCTGCGCGACGTCGACCAGTCGACGGGTCAGGTAACCGGAGTTGGCAGTCTTGAGCGCGGTATCAGCCAGACCCTTACGTGCGCCGTGGGTCGAGATGAAGTACTGCAGAACGTTCAGACCTTCACGGAAGTTCGCCGTGATCGGTGTTTCGATGATGGAACCGTCGGGCTTGGCCATGAGACCGCGCATTCCGGCGAGCTGGCGAATCTGGGCGGCGGAACCGCGCGCGCCGGAGTCGGCCATCATGAAGATGGAGTTGAACGACGCCTGACGCACTGCCTCGCCGCTGGAACCGGTGACGAACTGCGAGCCGAGCTTCTCCATCATGGCCTTCGCCACCTGGTCATTGGTATGCGACCAGATATCGACAACCTTGTTATAGCGCTCACCGGTGGTGACGAGACCGGAAGCATACTGCTCCTCGATTTCCTTCACCTGTTTCTCGGCGGCTTCGATGATGCGCGCCTTGTCTTCCGGCACCACCATGTCGTCGACACCGATGGAGACACCCGCACGGGTCGCGTGCTGGAAACCGGCGTACATCAGACGGTCAGCGAAGATCACGGTCTCTTTGAGACCGGCAACGCGGTAACAGGTATCGAACAGACGCGAGATTGAGCGTTTGTTCAACACCTGGTTGATCAGATTGAACGACAGACCGCGCGGCAACAGACCGGACAACAACGCACGACCGACGGTGGTCGTGACCAATTCGGTACGTTCC
>CAMCBY010000526.1 GCA_945873015.1 Klebsiella pneumoniae | reverse complement strand
GCGGGCCGGTCATCCAGGTGCTGGTTCCATCGGCAAGACGCCCGCTCAAACGCAGCATATGTTCACCAAGCGCCGCCACCACCACCGGCACGTCGCGTACGCCCGGCACCGCTACATCAAGATTCGCGACGCGGAATTCCTCGCCGTCGAAATTGACCGTTTCGCCGCGCAACAGCGGTCGCAGAATTTTCAAGTACTCGCGCATGTGGCGCGCTGGTTGTGCATAGGACAAACCAAGCATGCCTTCCACCACCAACTTGTGCGACAGACCAATGCCAAGCACAAAACGATTGCCACTCAACTGAGCAGTGGTCAGCGCCTGCTGCGCCATCGCCATCGGGTGGCGGGGATAGGTCGGCGTCACCGCCGTGCCGAGTTCAATACGCTGGGTCTCACGGCCGGCCACACCGAGCGCAGCAATCGCGTCGATGGAGCGGATGTGCGCCATCCACAGCGTGTCAAAACCAGCGCCTTCCGCGCGTTGTGCCAGGCTCACGATCTCGTCGACCGTGATGCCGTGCATCGATGCGCCACTCATGAGTCCGAATTTCATACTCGTCTACCCTCTGCCTGCGATTGATTTGTTGATAGCGCCTGGTCGCCTCGGCACCCAAACACCGTTCGTGACCTGTGGCGGGTATCGGTGCTGATTGTTGTCAGTCATGCCGATGTCCGACATGCGTTCCGCTACCTGCCCCGCATCCAGGGTGCGAATGAGATCGCACCTACAGCGATTGTTCGAGCTCCTGCTCGAGGCGCTCAAGTTCTTCCTGGCGTTCCAGCCAGGCGCTTTCAAGATCCGACAGTTGCAGTTGCAGGCGCCCGCGCTGTTGCAACAGGTCGGTCAGTTCAGCTTTTCGGGCAACCTCATAGAGCGCGCTGTCGGCGAGGCGCGTTTCGAGTCTGGCCAGTTCACCCTGGGCCTTTTCCATCGCCGTTTCGAGTTTCTTGACAGCACTGCGCGCCGGTGCAACCTGGGCTCGACGCGCGGCCGCCTGTTGGCGGGCCTGTTTGCCGCGGGTCGCTCCGGCGTCATTTTCGACCGAGGCCAGCATCGGGTTGTCCGCCCGCTCCCGCTGTTGTTGATGTTTGTGATAGTCATCCAGGTCGCCATCGAAGGGTTGCAGGCGACCGTCTTCGATGAGATGAAATTCATCCACGCAGTTGCGCAGCAGATAGCGGTCATGGGACACCAGCACAATCGCACCGCCGAATTCCTGCAGCGCCAGCGTCAGCGCCTGGCGCATCTCAAGATCGAGGTGGTTGGTCGGTTCGTCGAGCAGCAGCAGATTGGGTTGTTGCCAGGCCACCAGCGCCAAAGCGAGGCGCGCCTTTTCACCGCCGCTGAACGGCCGTATCGGGCACAGCGCCGCGTCGCCGTGGAAATCGAAGCCGCCGAGGAAGGTGCGAATTTTCTGCTCTGAGGCCTCAGGGCTCAGACGCTGCACATGCAAGCTGGCGCTGGCATCGAGGTCCAGCACTTCCAATTGCTGCTGGGCGTAATAGCCGATACGCAGATGCGTGCCAGGCGTCAGCACGCCGCGCAGCGGCGCGAGTTCGCCCATCAAGGTCTTGATGAAGGTCGACTTGCCGGCGCCGTTCGCGCCCAGCAGGCCAATACGCGAACCGGGATGCAGATTGAGTTTGATATCGCGCAGCACCGCATGGCCGGCGTAGCCGACCGCGACATCGTTCAGGCTCAACAGCGGGTCGGAGACCTTGTCCGCTTCGAGGATGCGGAAATCAAACGGCGAATCGACGTGGGCCGCCGCCACGGTCTGCATACGCTCGAGTTCTTTCAGGCGGCTCTGCGCCTGGCGGGCCTTGGAGGCCTTGGCGCGGAAACGCCGCACGAAGGCCTCAATCTCTGCAACGCGGGTCTGCTGACGCAGGAACATCTGCTGCTGTTGCGCCAGCCGCTCGGCGCGCTGCACTTCGAAGGCTGAATAGTTGCCGCGATACAGACGCATCTCTTCGTGTTCGAGATGCACGATGAGGGTCACCACCGCATCGAGAAAGTCACGATCGTGGGAGATCAGCAGCAGCGTGCCGGGGTAACGTTTGAGCCAGTCTTCCAGCCAGTTGGTGGCGTCAAGGTCGAGATGGTTGGTCGGCTCGTCGAGCAGCAGCAGATCGCTCGGGCACATCAGCGCCTGCGCGAGATTGAGACGGATGCGCCAGCCACCCGAAAACTCAGCGACCGGGCGCGCACAATCAGCCTGACTGAAACCGAGACCGTGCAGCAGCTGTTCGGCGCGGTAGTGCGCGTTGTAACCGTCGATGTGATCGAGTTCGGCGTGGGCGGCGGTGATACGGGCATCGTCACCGGCCGCCTCGGCCGCCGCCAGCGCGCGCTGGAAGCTGCGCAGCTGCCGGTCGCCATCAATCACATAATCGAGGGCGCTGCTCGCGGTCGCGATGACCTCCTGAGCCATGTGCGCGATACGCATGCTGGCAGGCAGCCGCACATTCCCCTGGTCGGGGCCCAACTCCCCCAGCAGCAGTTTGAACAGGGTGGTCTTGCCGGTGCCGTTGCCGCCGGTGATACCGACATGCTGGCCGTCGTGGATGGCGAGGGTGGCGTTCTCGAATAACAGGCGGCCGCCACGCCGCACCGCTAGCGCGTCTAAAGTTAACATCGGCGCGATTCTACCAGCCTGACGCGGGCGCCGGTCGCCGACGTGACAGCGGCGCTGGGCGCCTCACCAATCGGCCGGCAATTTGCGGTGGATGAAGATGCGATGACGGCCCTGGGTCACGTAACCGCCGGTCTTGAGATCGGACAGGATGCGGCTGACCATTTCACGCGATGCGCCGATGCGGGCGGCGATGTCCGATTGGGTCATGCGCCCCTCCACCACCTTCTGACCGTCCTGTTCTACTGCCAGCTCTTCGAGCATGCCGCGCAAGCGGCCATAGACATCCTGCAGAGCCAGGCTCTTGACGCGCTCAGTCAACACCCGCACACGACTGATGAGCTTGTGCACCAGATGCATGGCGAAATCCGGATAGTTGGCAAAAAAACTTTCCAG
>CAMCBY010000525.1 GCA_945873015.1 Klebsiella pneumoniae | reverse complement strand
ACTGGCCATCACGCCGACGCCCCATGACCTCCCGACCGATGCCGATGATCTGGGGCGGGCCGCCGTGGAGATAACGCGACAGGTAACCATCGTGGGCACTCGCATCCGGTTCCGGCATGAGCATCGACACATTGCGGCCGATGGTGTCCGCCGCGGCCCAGCCGAAGATCCTTTCGGCCCCCGGGTTGAAGGTCTCAATCACTCCGTGTTCATCAATCAGCACGATGCCGTCCACCGCGGCCTCGATAACGCCACGAAAGCGCGCGCTGATCTCATCGAGTTGCGATGGCTCCACACTCATGATCTTCGCCCGTCCCGGTAGGTGTGACTGCGCATGCTTATCGTCGCCGTGCGACGCGCGGTCGTGATCGGCGCGCGGTTGCGGCCCAGCGGCGCCCTCAAATGTTCGGCCGCCGTTCGCGCCATGGGCGAGCCTTCTCGAGCGCAGACGCGATACGGAACACGGTCGGGTCGTCAAATGTGCGCCCCACCACTTGCAGGGCGGTCGGCATATCGCCTGCACCGAAGCCGCTAGGCACGCTCATGGCCGGGCACCAGGCCATGAGATTGAACGGATATGTCAACGTCCAGCCGAGATAAGCCGGCACCGGCTTGCCGTCGATGAGGATGTCCGGCCCACCGTCGTCGTGGTCGGCCGGCAGGCTGGAGACTGCCAGCGTCGGGCATACCAGCGCGTCGTAGCGCTCGAGCACCGCGCCCAGGCCCTTGAACATGTCGCCGCGGGTGACATTGGTGTGATAGAAACGCGCGGCGCTGTGGCTGAGCCCGCGTTCAATCAAGCGCACGCACAAGGGTGTCATCTCGTAACGCCAGCGCGACAACAGCGGCCCGCCGATATCCGCAAAAATGCCCTCCCAGCGCGTCATCCACGCATCGAGCACGCCGTAGTTCCAACCGAGCGTGACCTCCTCGACCTTGGCGCCGAGGCGTTTGAGCGTACGCACGGTCTCGAGCGTATTTTTCTGCACATCCGGCGCAATCGCGAAATAGTCGAGATCCATCGAAAACGCGATTTTCATGCCCCGAATCGATTCAAACTTGTCGGGCAACAATACCTTCTCGCGCAGGGAGCACTGGTCGGCGACATGCTGGCCAGACATCACGTTCTGCATCAGGGCGGCGTCGGCGACCGAGCGTGTGATGGGCCCATAGTGCAGCAGATTTTCCAGCGGGTGCTCGCGGTCCAGCGGATTGCGACCAAAGGGCGGTTTGTAACCCACCACGCCACTGAAGGCGGCCGGAATACGGCACGAGCCGCCGCCATCGGTGCCATCGGCCAAGGTCGCCATACCCGCGGCAATCACAGCCGCTGAGCCGCCCGACGAACCGCCCGGTGTGCAGTCGGTGTTCCAGGGGTTGCGCGTCACCCCCCACAACGGGCTCTTGGTGATGCCGGCGTGGGCAAACTCTGGCGTGGTGGTGCGCGACAACATGATTGCGCCGGCTTTCAGCAGGCGCTCGACGGTCGGCGCGGTATTGTCCGGCTTGAAGTCGGCATAGGCCTTGGAACCATAAGTGGTCAGCCGGCCCTTGACCGAATGAAAGTCCTTCACGGCGACGGTCAGACCTTCCAGCGCCCGCGCCCGGCCACTCTTGGCATTGCGATAACGACCTTCGGCACTGCGCGCCTGGCTGAGTGCCTCATCGAAATAAGAGTCGGTCAAGGCGTTGAGCGCCGGGTTGACCGCCTCGTTGCGTTTGATCAATGCCTGGCACAACTCGACCGGCGAGAGGCTGTGGTCGACAAATCGGGCGAGCGCTTCGGTGGCGCTGAGGTAACACAGATCCAGATCAGCTTGGTTCACGAGGCCACTCTCCTGTAACGGTATTGACCGCCAATTGCCAAATCAATAAACGAGTCGAGGTATGTGATTTAGTGCTTTGTTTTATATATGTATTAAAGGCGATTTTTTTGTGCAATCCTGCATTTTCCCAGGTCTCCGATGTTTTAATTTTCAGAGACTTAGGAGATATCCCAGAAATCACAAGAATACGCAAATATTAATTCATATAAATCAAATAACTGCGATATTTATCTAATTCAGTTTATTCAATGTGGCGGGAATACTTCAAGCACTGCGACTCACCCCCCAGATCGCGCAACAAACCGTCCTTCAAGCCATACACCCAACCATGAATGGTGACGTCCTGGCTGCGGCGCCAGGCATCGGTGATGACGGTTGAATTGCTGAGGTTATCAACCTGGCGCTGCACATTGAACTCACAAAGTTTGTCTTCGTAAGCCGTGCGCGATTCGGTCTCTTCGAGCTCTGCTGCACGCAGGTCGGCCACTTCACGAATGGGGCGCAGCCAGTTCGAGATCACGCCGTGGGAGACCTCATCCAAGGCGGTGCGCACGCCGCCGCAACCATAGTGGCCACATACAATCACGTGGCGCACCTTCAAGACCTCGACCGCGTACTGCAGCACCGCGAAGCAGTTCATATCGGAATGAATGACGAGGTTGGCGACATTACGATGGACGAACACCTCGCCCGGATCGAGGCCGATGATCTGGTTGGCCGGCACCCGGCTGTCGCTGCAACCTATCCACAGATAATCCGGCGCCTGCTGGCGAGCCAGACGGCTGAAATACTCCGGGTCAGTGCGCACCCGTTCGCGGGCCCACGCGGCGTTGCTTTCGAACAAGTGCTCAAGCATGACGATTCAACTCTATTGGCGGTGCGGCGTGACAAGAAACAGCCCAGCCCGATCGTTTGCTTTGCGCGGCATGAGCGCAAGCTCCTCTACGTCAAAACGCTGCGCGAGTTCGGCGCGGCGTTTGAGCAAGGTCAGCACATAGGCGCGCTCGAGCTGGCGCTCATGCATCGCGCGTTCCAGTGCCACGAGCGACGGGAACTCGGGGATGGCGCGGCCGGTGACCTGAATGTAGAGCACCGGCGTCAGGGCGTAACTGAACAGCGCCTGCTCACTGCCGACCAACCTGGCCGTCGCCGCAGCGAGCTCGTGACGATGGAAGCGCGCGATGCTCCACAACACCGGGCCATCGGCGAAAC
>CAMCBY010000524.1 GCA_945873015.1 Klebsiella pneumoniae | reverse complement strand
TCTGTGTGCTGAGCAGGACGGCGAGATCTGCGGCGTATTGCCGTTGGTTCACATCAAAAGTCTGCTGTTCGGCAACAATCTGAGTTCATTGCCGTTCAGCGCCCACGCCGGCCCCCTTGCCTCCAATGGCGAAGCGCTCACGGCGCTGTACGCGGCCGCCAGCGAACGGGCGCAAAGCCTGGCGGTGGGTGCGTTGGAGTACCGCTTGCCCGCGGCCTCGGGTCTGCCGCGGGTGACCAAGGATCTCTACGCCAATTTCACCAAGACTATCCACGCTGATTCTGAAGCGAACATGCAGGCCATTCGCAGCAAACAGCGCAATGTGATACGTAAGGGCATCAAGAATGGCTTGACCGGGCACCGCTCGACGGTCGAACGTTTTTACGCGGTGTACGCCGAAAGTGTGCGCAATTTGGGGACGCCGGTATTTCCGCGGCGTTTATTCGATGCGATTGCCGCAGCGTTCGGTGACGCCATCGAGATCACCAGCGCCGAGCTCAACGGCGAGCCGGTGTCGGCAGCCATGAATTTCTATTATCGAAATACCGTATGCCCCTATTACTGGGGCGGTCGGCATGCCGCACGCAATCTCAACGGCAACGATTTTCTGGCCTGGCAGATCATGGAGCGCGCGGCCGAGCGCGGCTGCACGCTGTTCGATTTCGGTCGCAGCAAACGCGATACCGGTCCTTACCAATGGAAGACCAATCTTGGCTTCGACGCCAGCCCGCTCTATTACGAATATGAGCTGATACGTGACAGTGAAATGCCGGATATCAATCCGCTCAACCCCAAATACCGTTTGTTCATCGAAAGCTGGAAACGTCTGCCGCTGCCGGTAGCAGGGCTGATTGGCCCTTGGTTGTCACGCAACCTTGGCTGACCTCAACGACCACTCGGGCATCGCCTCACGTTGGCTCTTACATGCGCTGCTGCTGGCGTTCGCCTATGGCGTGCTGGGTTTTGGCTATGCCGCAACGTTCGTCGATCTGGCGGGGGTGTGGGCCAACTCGAGCACTTTTAATCACTGCTTTTTAATTCCCTTCATCGCAGTCTATCTCGGCTACACCAAACGCCCTGAGCTGGAACAATGCGCACCTTCAGTATCGGTCTACGGTCTGGTTTACATCGCTGGCAATGCGCTGCTGTGGACGCTCGGCGAAGTCATGTCGCTGGCGGTTCTTATGCATCTCGCGGTCGTCGGCATGGTGATCGGCTGCGCGTGGGCCTTGCTCGGGCAGAACGTATTCCGTCAGTTACTGTTTCCGTTCTTCTATCTGTATTTCGCAGTACCAGAAGGCGAATTCCTGGTGCCTTATCTGCAGGACTGGACCGCGCTGGTGATGGTCGGACTGCTCAAACTGGTCGGCATGCCGGTATTTGTCGAAGGGCGTGATGTCAGCATACCGTCCGGCAACTTCACCGTGGCGGAAGCCTGCAGCGGCATCAACTACCTGATTGCGACGCTGTCGGTCGCAACCATGTTTGCTTATCTGCAGTTCCGTTCGCTCAAACGCCGTTCGATTTTTATGGCTGCGGCGCTGGTTGTACCGCTGGTCGCCAATGGCATACGTGCTTTCGGTATCGTCATCATCGCTCATCTCAGCAATTACACGCTGGCCCAGGGCATCGACCATTTTATTTACGGCTGGGTGTTCTTCGGCCTCGTGATCGGGGTGTTGTTCTGGGTGGGGCGTTATTTCAGCGATATCGATGAACCACTACCGCCCTCGGTGAACAAAGCCGTAGCAGCGCCGCTCACCACGGGCGCACAGGCGAGTCTGATACTGGCGACCGCCTTGGTGTTGGCCTTTGCGCCGCGCGCGGCGCTGCGGGCACTCGATTCCGCACGGCCGATGGCGGCTGCCATAGAACTGAAACAAGTGCCAGGGTGGCGAGGTCCGGAATCTGAGTCGAGCGCTCTTGGCTCGCGTGTGACCGGTGCCGATCAGCGACTCATTGGTCGTTATGTGGGACCCGACAATGCGGTAGTCGTTGTCGAAATCGCCTATTTTCGCCAGCAGGGCGAAAACGGCGAATTGATCAATCATAACAATCGCGTGTACGACGCCGAGACCTGGCGGCAGATCTCGCATGCAGTGCGGGATGTGCCGCAACCGGCGCCTTTGTCCAAGGTCAACGAACTGCGCCTGCGCTACAGCGGTGATAAACAATATCTGCTGTGGTACTGGTACGACGCGCAGGCACTGCGTTCCAGCGGCGGCCTGCCGATCAAGTTCGCGGAAGGTTGGGCAAGAATGCGTGGCTTGAACGTCGGCAGCGCGATGGTCTCGATACGCACCGAAGTAGCGGGCGACGCCGCAGGCGCTGCGCAGACCTTGAGTGCTTTCCTGGGCACGGGTGCGGCGCTGCTCGAGAATCTGCACGCGCAGCCTTGAGCGTGGCAGGACAGCAGCCCGTGAGAGCGCCCATCACGGTCATGCATGCGTTGTTTCACTTCGGTATTGGTGGCCTGGAAAATGGCCTGGTCAATCTGATCAATGGTTTTCCCGCTGGACGCTACCGTCATGTGATCGTGTGTCTGGACGACTATGACCCGGCGTTCGTTCGCCGTGTACATGCGCCAGACGTCGAGATTCATGCCTTGCATAAGCGCCCCGGCCAGGACCCGCGCGTGTGGTGGCGCATGTGGCGGCTGCTTAAGAACATCCGTCCGGACATCCTGCACACACGTAATTTCGCCAGTCTGGAACTGCAACTGCTGGGCACACTTGCGGGCGTGCGCGGGCGTGTGCATGGCGAACACGGCTGGGATATGCAGGATCTGAATGGCAGCAATCGCAAATACCGTCTGGTGCGGCGGGTGCTTGCGCCCGGCGTTCAACGTTTTATTGCGCTGTCGCGGGACCTCGAACGCTACTTGCTTGAA
This sequence comes from Klebsiella pneumoniae, assembly GCA_945873015.1. Classification (GTDB taxonomy): domain Bacteria; phylum Pseudomonadota; class Gammaproteobacteria; genus JADJYF01. The sequence goes on along the minus strand of CAMCBY010000524.1, from coordinate 151 downwards.
GATGTTGGCATCGGCGCCGACAAAGTCATACAGATTTACAACGGCGTCGATACCGACAAGTTTCAGCCCGCCTCACGCAGTGCCGACGCAGCGCTGGTGGTAGGCACGGTCGGACGCATGAAGGCGGTCAAGAACCAGACCTTTCTGTGCC
>CAMCBY010000523.1 GCA_945873015.1 Klebsiella pneumoniae | reverse complement strand
TTGATCGGCGTATTCGGCCACCAGCCGCAACATGCGCGGCCCACCGCGTAACAAACCAATCATGATGGGTGGGCCACCGGCGCGCAGGCTTTTCGGCATGAGCGTGGCATTCTCCGTGCGATAGAACTCGCCGTGGTGGCTCAGGGTCTCGCCGCGCAGCAGCGGCCGGATGACGGACAAGGCTTCCTCGAAACGTGCGATGGGGCGCTCGAAGTCGTATCCAAAAGCACGATGTTCGGTGACGAAGTCGCCCGCACCGAGCCCGACCACCAGGCGTCCGCCACTCAAGTCGTCAACAGTGTCGATGATGCGCGCGAGCAAGGCGGGATTACGAAACGCGGTATTGGTCACCAGCGTGCCGAGCGTGACCGCAGGGATACGCGCGGCCAGCGCCGCCATCAATGACCAGCATTCCCATTGCCCGACCTTGACGCCGCGATAGTCTTCAGGGAATTCGATGTCCATCGCCGTGTAATCGACGAACGGCTCGTGGAGGAAATGATCACTCACCCATAACGACTCGAACCCTGCCGTCACCGCCTGCTCGGCAAAGGCCAGCAATTCACGGCTGCTCAAGGTCGCGCCAGCGGCAGCGTAACTCCAGGCGGGCAACAGCAGACCGCTAAGCATGAACGCTCAACGCCAGGCGAAAGTCGGCTGTTCGTAATGTGCGACGCGCGTGGCGCGGCCGCACAGACACACTTCGCGGAACTGGTAGAGGATGGCGGCAGTGGGGGCGGCTATCCAGTTGTCACCGACCGGCATACGCAAAACCGGCGCCCCACCCTCGGGCAAATGCTCGAGCATGGGCGCGTCTTCGCGCAGGAATTCGGCGACCGGAATACGATGAATGGAATCCACTTCATCAGGATTGGGCTCGAGATTGCGCTGCGGCCCGGCCCAGATGACGATCGGCGTCATGGCAAAACCCGAGCGGGTGACAAAATCATCGAGCCGACCGATCACCGCCGAATGATCGAGCGCGAGGCCGACTTCCTCGCGCATTTCGCGCAAGGCGGTGTCCTCGGGGCTCTCGCCGGCATCGACGCGTCCGCCCGGCAGCGCCCATTGACCGGCGTGATTGCGCAGCTTGGAGGAACGTCGAGTCAGAATAAGCGCAGCGCGCGACTGCCAGTCGTCGTGACTCGGCATGCCGGACAAATCCGCGCCCCAGCCCTCGTCAATCACCGCTAACGCAACCGCCGCGGCCTTGCCGGCGCTGGCACCGGCCACGACCTCGAACTCGGCAAGATGGCGCGCGATGCGGGCGCGCAGGCTGTCGTCACAATTTGGCATGGCGCACAGCATACCCAGCACAGGCCTCAGCGTCAGTACCTACCCCTTTAGTCGGGATTGAAAAAGCCGGCACCTTGAGCCACAGTCCAGAAGCCTCTGCCGCCACAACGCACTCGGCGCGCGGCGCGGGCTCCATTCGAACGAACCGACAGTTCGACATCAATAATCGCTGAATGTGGACGACCAAAGCGGCCGTCCGGGGAGCTTCAGACATGGCAAAATTCGATACCCTCATCAAAGGGGGCACGGTGGTTGACGGTAGCGGCAGCCCGCCCTTCGTCGCCGACGTCGCCGTCAAGGACGGCATGATTGCAGCTATCGGTCATGCGCTCGGCAGCGCCACCGAGACCGTCGATGCCACTGGCCTCATCGTTGCGCCGGGCTGGGTCGACATCCACACCCATTACGACGGCCAGGTCACCTGGGACCCGGTACTGTCGCAATCGCTGCGCCACGGCGTCACGACGCTCATGATGGGCAATTGCGGCGTCGGTTTCGCACCGGCCAAACCTGACCGCCACGACTTTCTGATTGAACTCATGGAAGGTGTTGAAGACATCCCTGGCGTGTCGCTGCGCGCCGGCCTGCCATGGACGTGGGAATCCTTTCCTGAATACATGGATGCGCTCGATGCGATGCCGCGCAGCATTGATATCGCCACCCAGCTCAGCCATGGCGCACTGCGCGCTTACGTGATGGACAAACGCGGCGCGGACAACGAAAACGCCACGCCCGACGATATTGAAAAAATGGCGGCCTTGACCACCGAAGCAATGCGCGCCGGCGCCTTCGGCTTTTCGAGCTCGCGCACCGAAGTACATATCGCGATTGATGGTCGCCCGGTACCTGGCACCTATGCAGCCGATGAAGAACTGATTGCGCTCGCCGCTGCGGTCAAGGCCAGCGGTCGCGGCCTGGTTGAAGTGGTACTGGCCGGTGTGGCCGGCGAAGACACCGCCGCGCTCGATCGGGAAATGTCGATGCTGCGACGCATCGCGCAAGCCTCCGGCGCACCGGTCATGTTCCTCTTGGTGCAACAGCTCGGTGATGCCAACCAGTGGCGTCGTCAGTTGGCGGCCTGCGACGAAGCAGCCAAAGACGGCCTGACGATCATTCCGCAGGTCTCGGGCCGACCGATTTCCATCCTGTTCTGCTTCGAAGGCGAACATCCCTGGAAATTCATGCCGAGCTACCAGGCAATAGCCGACCTGCCGTTTGCCGAGCGTTATGCGCGCCTGCGTGATCCGGCCTTCCGCGCGCAGTTGTTGAGCGAGCAGGATCCGAACGAACAGGGATTCTCGATGCTGTACAAGAACCCGGCGTTGTGGGACTTCACCTACCCGGCGGGCAACCCGATCAACTACATCCCGGACCCCGACAACAGCATCGCCAAGATTGCAGCCCGCGAGGGTCGTTCGCCGTGGGCAGTGGCCTATGACCTGCTGCTGGAAGACGGCGGCCAGTCCATTCTCATGTACGCACTGACCGGTTATGCCGATGGCAATACTGACGCAGTGCGCGAAATGGTCACCCATCCGCGCAGCGTGCTGGGTCTGTCGGATGCCGGCGCCCACGTGCGCCTGATCGCGGACTACGGCGTACATTCCTTCATGCTGAGCCACTGGGTGCGGGATCAGGCGTCAGACGCAGCCAAGCATCTGCCGCTCGAATTTGTGGTCAAGAAGCTGACCGGTGACAACGCCGATCTGTATGGCTTCAACGATCGCGGTCGCTTGGCGGTGGGCCT
>CAMCBY010000522.1 GCA_945873015.1 Klebsiella pneumoniae | reverse complement strand
ACATCGGACACAATCACGGTGTGGTGGCAGCGCGCTATCTCGATGTAGTCGATGGCCGAACGCGGGCCGCCACACAAGGCCTCGAAACGAAACCACGCCACGCCGTCGAGATGACGCACCGTCGCAATGCTGCGCCCCTCCACTTCCAGCGGGCCGAAGTCTGCCGCAGCGCCAGCGGTCATGAGTTCAAAGCTGCGCGCCAGCTCGGTTTCACAAGCCCCCGGCTGGCAGCGATAAAAGACCGGCGCCTGCTCCAGCGCGCGCAGGCGATAGTCGGTTTCACCTGCCAGCTCAAACACCTCCATGGAGCGTTTGATCATGGCGATGGCGGGCAGGAAACGCTCACGCTGCAGGCCACCGGCGTAGAGTTCATCGGGCGCTTCGTTGGAGGTCGCGATCACCGTTACACCGTGAGCGAGCAAGGCCTCGAGCAGATTGGCCAGCAGCATCGCATCAGTGATGTCGCCGACGTGAAATTCGTCCAGGCATAACACCCGCTGGCGCGCCGCCCAGCGCTCGGCAACCAGTTTAAGCGGGTCCGTCTCCTGTTTGAGACTGCGCAGCTCGGCATGGGTGTTGCGCATGAAGTTGTGAAAATGGATGCGCTGTTTGGTGTCGAACGGCAGGCAATCGTAGAAGGTATCAACGATATAGGTTTTGCCGCGCCCGACCCGTCCCCACAGATAGAGCCCACGCACGCCCGACCACAGGGGTTTACGGCGGCCGAACAAGCGCCCGAGCAGGCCCCCGCCGCCGGCAGCGCTCGGCAGGCTGAGTTCCTGAAAAATTCGTTCGACGTGCCCCACCGCTGCGGCCTGGGCTGGGTCGTGGGTGATGCGGCCAGCGGCCAGATCGGCTTGGTAGCGCGCCAGCGGCGTGCGCGCCACGCCGGAAGGTGATGCATTCATGGTGGTCTTTTGTATCGCTCGCGCGCGTCGGGCAGCGCACTGGAATTGTCAGGCGGCATGATAAGGGACCATGCTACGGGGAGCCACGCACCTCGGTGCTGGCACGAAGCGCCAGTCCACACACACAATTTGGCCATGTCACAACTCGACCAGATCCAGATTTCATTTGTTGCCGGCGATGACCGCCTGTTGTTGCGCGTCTCGACCCAGAGTGGTGAGGAATACCGCTGCTGGTTGACGCGCCGTTTCGTCAAAGCGATTCGGCCCAGCCTTGAACAGGCACTTGCCGCCCATCCGCGCATCCAGAGCCAGGTTGACCCGGTCGCCAAACAGGCGCTGTTGCGCTTCGAGCATGAAGCCGCTCGTCACAACAGCGACTTTGCCACCCCCTATAAGGACGGCGCGCGCGCGCTGCCTTTGGGCGCCGCGCCGGTGCTGCTGACGCGCGGCCAGTTGCGGCCACAAAACAATGGCGGCATGACCTTGAGTCTCGCGCCCGACCAAGGCGGCGGCATCGACCTGGCATTAAATCCGTCGCTGCTGCATTCCTTTGTCGCCCTGCTCGATGAGGCGCTCAAGGCAACCGATTGGGACCTGGCGAGCAGCCTGCCGCCACTCGAACCGTCAGCGGCACCCGCCACACTCAACTGACGCGCTGTCAGAACAAGTCCATCTGCGGCGATTCCGGTCGCGGCGCACGAAACTGCCGCACGTCCATCTGATAGCGCGATTTATTCAAATCGAGGGCGCGACAGGCGCGTGCAAAACGTTGCGCAATCAACTGCGCGAACACGCCCTCGCCTTTCATACGATGCTGAAAACGGCTGTCGCTCTCGTCACCCCCGCGCACATCCTGAATGCGATGCATGACCCGCTCATATTTGAGTGGATAGTGGCTGGTGAGCCAGTCTTTGAACAAGGGATTGACCTCACGTGGCAGGCGCAACATCACATAACCGGCGTAACGACAGCCCGCCTGTGCAGCATGTTCAAGCACGCGCTCGAGCTCGTGGTCGTTCAATGCCGGAATGACCGGCGCAAACATCACGCCGGTAGGAATACCAGCAGCCACCAACCGTCGCAGCGTTTCAACACGGCGTTGCGGCGCGGCCGCGCGTGGTTCCATCCGTCGTGCGAGTTCGCGATCAAGGGTCGTGACAGAAATGAACACCTGCACCAGATCCCGCGCCGCGAGTGGCGCCAGCAGATCGATATCACGCTCCACCAGCGCCGACTTGGTGACGATGCTGAACGGATGATTGCATTCGGCCAACACTTCAATGATGGCACGCGTGATGCCGAGTTTGCGCTCGATGGGTTGATAGGCATCGGTGTTGGCGCCAAGCGCGATGGACTCGCAACGATAGCCGGGTTTGGCCAACTCACGTTTCAACACCGCTGCCGCATCAGGCTTGGCGAACAAACGACTCTCGAAGTCGAGTCCGGGCGAGAGATCGACATAGGCGTGGGCCGGGCGTGCATAACAATACACACACCCGTGCTCGCAACCTCGGTAGGGGTTGATGGAGAGATTGAAGGGCAGATCCGGCGATTGATTACGATTGATGACGCTCTGCGCACGCTCGTTGGTGACCGTGGTGGCGAGTGGCGCAGGCGCTTCGTCGGCACTGCCCCAGCCGTCATCGAAAGCGGCGCGCTCGGTATCGACAAAGCGCGGTGGCGGCGACAGCGTCGCGCCACGGCCCTTGCGCGGTTTGCCACCGGCGGCATCAGCGTCACTGCGATCGACCATAGAGAACTACGCGCGTTAGAATCGAAACGGGCCGCTCGCGCAGCCTGGCATCCGCATCGCGCGGATCTGTTTTGCACCCGAGGTCAGTATGCCACCAAGCCCAAACGCGCGCGTGCGTCGGCGCTGCACCGATGTCTGACGCGGCCACGATGGTGTTATTCGGCTCAACGCCCGCCCTCGTGCTGCTGGCAGCGCTGAGTGTGCTGGTGCTCGGCGTATTGCTGCTTGTGCTGCTTGTGCTGCTGGTATGGCGCCGTGTCGGGCGCCTTAATGCAGACGCGTCGCGACTCGACATCATCCTCGCCCAACTGACCGCCAACCAGACCACCAGCGAACTCATCGACCAGCGTCTCGGTCGTCTGCACAGTCAGCTCGCCGAAGACAACGCCCAGTT
>CAMCBY010000521.1 GCA_945873015.1 Klebsiella pneumoniae | reverse complement strand
GCTAGTCTGCCTTACGCCGTGATGTTGCCGACCGCCGCCGCGTTGGCGGTTTTGTCAGCGCTCAATACATTGCTCGCGGCGGTGATCGCCGACGCCAGCACCGGTTTGCGCCATCACGCGCGCCAGGCGCTCATGGGGCAAGGCATCGGCATGATCACCAGCGCGCTTATGGGGGGTATCGGTGGTTCCGGCACCACTGCCGCGACGGTAATCGCGGTCAAGTCCGGCGGCACTCGCTGGGTGGCAGCGACGGTCGGCGCGCTGTTCCTGTTGTTGACTGCGTTCGCCGGGGGGCTCGGCAGTCTGTTACCGATAGGCGCGCTGGCGGGTGTCATCATCGCGGTGGCCTTCAACGTTGCCGATTGGGACATCCTCGCCTGGGTCCGTCAACGCCGTACTCGTCAGGACGCCATGATCGCGGGCCTGGTCACCCTCATCACGGTGTTCTACAACCTGGTGGCGGCGGTCGGGGTGGGCGTGGCGATAGCCATCCTGCTGTTCATTCGCGAACAGATTGCGCAGCCGGTCGTCAGTCGTCGTTCGAGCGCGCGCGAGACCCGTTCGATCAAGGCTCGGCCCGAGGCCGAGCGTGTCCTGCTCGACGAGCATGGTGAGCGCATTGTGCTGTTTGAGCTGCGCGGCAATCTGTTCTTCGGCACCACCGACCGACTCATCGACGAACTCGGCCCGGCGCTGAATGGGCCGAACTGGGTGATCCTGCATCTGCGCAAGGTCACACACATCGACCTGACCGCCATCAAACTGCTGCAACAGGTCGCCAATCGTCTGCACGAACATGGTGGTCTGCTGGTGTTCTGCGAACTGCACCAGGAGGCCGGCGTCGGTGAAGACTTCGCTGATGCACTGCGACTGATCAGCGATAAACGCTCGAACGCGCCGGTGCGCACCTTCAACGGCCGCGACGAAGCACTCGAGTTCGCTGAGAACGCGCTGCTCGAATCGCTGAGTTTCCAGCGCACGCATATCGAAGACGCGGTGGCACTGGCCAGCAACAGCATCGCGCGTTATTTGAACAGCGCGCAGGTCGAGAGTCTCTTGCGGCAACTCGAACCGCGCCACTTTGAACTCGGCGCCCAGTTATTCGCCGAAGGTCAACTTGGTGATGAGTTGTATCTGGTGATGCGCGGACAGGTCGAAATTCAGTTGCGTACCACCGCCCACCACTACAAACGCCTGGCGGTCTATGGCGCCGGCAGCTTTTTCGGCGAACTGGCGCTGCTCAAACAGGGGCCTCGCGCCGCGCACGCGGTGACCGCGGCGCCGAGCGATATTCTGGTGTTGTCGATGCCGGCCTTCGAGCGCATCAAACAACAGCAACCGGCGCTCGCGATTGCGCTGCTGACGGCTATCTGCGATGTGCTGGTGAACAATCAACGTTGGTCGACGCGCGAGCTGCAACGCTTGTCGGAATGGTAAGCGCGGCCGCTGTCGGTCGAACGCTTAATCTCCTATGCTGCCCGGCGTCGCCACTATTCGTCACACCACGCAGGGGAGTTCCATGGACGCCACACAACGCAAAGCCGCCATCAGCCAGGGTTTCAAATCACTGGGCGAAGGTAATCCCGAGGTCTTGCTCGGTCTGCTCGACGAGCAGGTAGAGTGGACCATCATCGGCAACACCAAATTCTCCGGCATCTTCAACGGCAAGGCCGATGTGCTGGAACGCCTGCTCGGCCCGCTCGGCAGCCTGCTCGATGGGCATCTTCATATCACTGTCGAGAATATTTTCGCCGAAGGCGATTGTGTCGCGGTGCAGGGCCACGGCGCGTCGAAGACGGTCACCGGCGGTACCTATAACAACACCTATTGCTGGGTCTACCGCTGGCGCGGTGACAAAATCGTGGCCTTGACCGAATACCTCGACACCGAGGTGGTGACGGCTTCTTTCGGCCGCTGAGTCGCGTTCAGCGCCTGATGCGGGTCTCGAAATCGAGCGTCTCGCGATAGGCGTGCCAGGTGGCGTGCCCGACCAGCGGCACGGTCACCACCAGACCGACAAACCACGTGACGAAGCCGGCTGTGGTCGCAGCAACAATGAGTATTGCCCATAACAACAGCGGCTTGGGGTTACGTCGAATGACCTTAAAGCTGATGATCATGGCCGACACTGCGTCGGCCGTCGGGTGGTCGCGCAGCAGCGGCAGCGCGACCGCCGAGCTCGCAAAGCTGAATGCCGCCAGCACCGCACCGACTGTCGTATAGATCAGCGCAAATAGCCACGCATCGGGGGAGCGCAGCAAGATGGCCAACAAGTCTTGTAAGGACTCGACGCCACTCGGAATGAACAAGGCTATCAGCACCACCGATATGCGCATCCACACGGCCAGTGACAGCATGAGTATCAAGGCATAAAAACCAATAGCCGGCAGATTGTCGCGCCACGCGCTCAAGGTCGGAGCGAGTTGCGCGCTGTTTGTCGTTTCGATTTGACGTGAGATGTCATACAGCCCGACCGCCAGGAACGGGCCGATCAGAAGAAAGCCGGTCGTCAGCGCAAGGCCGACTGCACCGCCATAGAAGTGGGTCAACAGATAACCCATCGCGGCGAGCACGACACCATAGAACAGACTCGCGACGGGCGCCGCCAGCATGTCGTGAAAGCCGCAGTTCACCCAGCGCAATGGCGCGCTGAGTTTGACGTCCCGCAGCAGAGGCCAATGAAAACCGCTCTCCGCTGCGCTGTCCGCGACGACTTCGGTGCTCATGTGCGTCTCCCCTCGCGATGAGTATTTGATACTCGCGCCGCGCACTCTGAGCGTCAAGCACCGGCGCGGGCGTTGGGACACCCGCGCCGTGTATATCAGCAGCTTCAGGCAGCGCGCGCCTTGGCCAGCCAGGCTTCGAGCTCGTCGGCACCGCCAATCAGTTCGCCATTGACGAAAATCTGCGGGAAGGTGCGGCGTGCCGTCACCGCGCGCAGGGTCCTGTCGCTGAAGTCCTTGTTCAACACCAGTTCTTCAAATGCGATATCGGCGACTTCCAGTGCATGTTTGGCGCGCACGCAATGTGGACAACCCTTGCGCGAGAACACCGTGACATCGAGC
>CAMCBY010000520.1 GCA_945873015.1 Klebsiella pneumoniae | reverse complement strand
AGGTGTTTGTCTATTGGTTTGCCCTCCTCGATAGTGTGTCTGGATGTTGAGGTTGAGCGCACTCCCGAAACGTTGGATCAACGTCACCGCGCCAGTCTGCACTGTGGTGTGGTGATAGCCGGCGGCTTTGATCAGATGACTCGGGATGGCGCTATAGACGATCCCCAGCACCTGCCCCATCACCGCCGGATCAGTGGCGAACAGATAGCGCAACGCGAACGGAACGCTGAGCACCCATTGCCGCGTGGGTTCTCAGGGTAGCACTTCATCGACCAGCAAGGCCGCCCCTTCCGCCATCCGGCGCGCACCGCAGCTCGGGCACAAAATCGCCCGGAGCGATTTTGAACAGCCGTAGGCTGACCCGCAGGGCGCAGGGCAGGATGCCCGGAGTAAAAGCCGCGTCGTTTACGGCTGAAAGCGACGAGTCGCTCGGCGTGACAGTCTGCACAGCGAACGCGCAGAAGGCCGTGCTCCAACCGGCCGCGAGAGTGCGCTCACAAGATTCCTTCTAGAAGTAATACGTCGCAATGGATTGGGGCGCGCCCTTGCGCTACTCGGAAACTTTAGATAAATAGTGAATACGTACAAAGGTTATTCGGAGAAAATGATGCGAGCGGTTATCGTCGGCGGCGGCATGGGTGGACTGTTTACCGCTTTGGCATTGCGTCAAGCGGGAGTGTTCAGTGAGATTAATGTCTACGAACAAACCAAATCGCCGAGTACCGCAGGCGCGGGCCTCAACATTCCACCGAACGGCGCCAGGATCTGCCGATGGCTTGGCATCGATCTCGATGGAGGCGATCCGAAGGGCCCGCACGGTGCCGTCGATGGTGGCCGCGCCGCAATTCTCGACGGCGTTCGCCAGGTGATGTTGGACGGGACGGTCGCGCGCAAGCCTATCAATCAGCCGGGTGCATTTGGTGATGGCGCGGGTTTCCATCACATGCATCGACTTGATCTGCTGATGTGCCTCTACAAACGTGTATTCGAACTCGGACCCGACTCAGGCGTGGAATGTCCAATCCGTGTGCACATGAACAAGCGCCTGCAATCGTTGACGCAAACGGATGCGATGGTCACTGCAGGTTTTGCTGATGGCAGCACGGCGGGCGGTGATGTGTTGATCGGCGCGGATGGACTCAACTCGAAGGTCTTGCAACTGCAATGGCCACATACCCCGCCACGCCGTTGGACTCAGGTGGTCATCTACCGCGGCTTGATCCCGCGTGCGACGGTCGCCGCTTTGAGAAAGGCGGATGGTAGCCCGCTCGATCACCATCCTATCGATTCGTACAGCATGGATGTGCGCAAGAACGGATATGCTTGGTGCATGAGCTATTGGGTACGCGGCGGCGAATTACTCAATGTCGCGTTAATTTATTACGAGCCCAACGCAGCGGAATTCGAGCGCGAAGACTGGGGTGATTGGTTTCCGATTGACCATGCCGAAATGCAGGCGAAGATGAGTCAGGCTTTCGGCGACGATCCGCGCAAGCATGATGTCCTCGCGTTGGCCGGCGCGATGGTGAACCCGACGAAGTGGGGGCTTTATGATCGCGATGCGTTTGAACATTGGCAGGAGGGCCGCGTCGGCTTATTGGGCGATGCCGCGCATCCGATGTTACCAACCATGGGGCAGGGTGCTGCTCAGTCGTTCGAAGATGGCGCGGCGCTGAGTGAGTGCTTCAAACTGCACGGCACAGACGTGTATAGCGCATTGCTCCACTACGAGCGCGTGCGCCATTACCGCGCCACCCGTTTCCAGTACGGGTCCAAGTTTCTGTTCAAGCATCTGGAACCGGAAGATTCGCCCGAACGCCGCATGATTCTGAAAGCATTGAACGAGCGGGATTACCCGATATTCGACCACGAGCAACGCGCCGGCGACGATGATTCATGGATCTATGCCTTCGATGCGCGAAAGATCGGCGACGGCCTACCGCCAAAGAAGCTCGGACCTTGGGATTTTCGTTCGCGCACCGCAGCGCTCGAAGCGCGTAAGCAAGTCGCGATGAATCTATGGGTTCCGCCGGTGTCGCTGAAAGGGGATCGCAAGGTCACCCGTGCGGAAGTCGCGCAGCACAATACCTTTGCGGACTGTTGGCTCATTATTCGCGGCAAGGTCTATGACTTTACCGAGTGGAAGGATCGGCACCCCGGCGGGCCGTTCGTCGCGCGCATGCATGCCGGGAAAGATGCGACGGCCGAGTTCGGTGACTACCACAGCAAACTCGCGGAAAAGCACATGGCGCATTTCTGCATCGGGGATCTGGTGGATTAGCCGTGCCTCGCAGCGTTTAGCGTGCGTATAGGAAGGATAACCGCGCTGTTCGACGACATCGAGGGTCGTGTGTGGTTGAATTCGAACGGCGTCAGTCAGCTTGGTCGCCGTGAATGATGGCCGTTGACCATGGCATTTCATGGGACCGTGGCGCGATCGTCGCGCTGAAAGCGCTGTCGGATCTGAAATTGTGGTGACGTGGTCGAACGGCCGCGAGCGACACCGAGCCGGGTGTCAGGCCAGCTTCGCATCCATGCGTCAGAGAGGGGTCTGCCGTCAGCCTGGTTCCTTCAGGCCCGGTAATGCGAGTGGCGGTGGCGCGCGGGCGAAGGGTCTGAAGGCAGGGGTCGCGGCCTCGGCCCGCCGCGCGAGATGAGCGAGGATTTGCTTGGTCACCACGGGATCTTCGATGCTCGCGATCATCTTGACCGCGCTTCAGCAGCATTAGCGCGTCATCGAACTCAAATACGCGCTTCAACCGTTGCAACCACGTCCGATCTGACGACTGTGTGTCTAAACAGGACCTCATCGAAATTGATCCATCGAATTGGCCGGCAAGGCTGGATCCTCAGCGCCGGTAGCGTTCAATGATCCACAATTGATGCGAAGACTGTTTAGCTGTTGTTCAACCGGTCTTAGCGTCCCCTTTCGGGAAAAATAGAAGCGGGCGTAGTGCGTCTCAGTAGGGTCGACTCCAGACTCAGCTGCGCGACGCAGAACGAAATGCCGGACTAATAGCCGAAGTCGTTCGACTCGGTATGGGCAGAGCGAGGCATCGGCCCGTCCTGCAAT
>CAMCBY010000519.1 GCA_945873015.1 Klebsiella pneumoniae | reverse complement strand
ATGGGACCTACACGAAACCAACAACTTCCAAAGGGGGGAGACGTGGCCGAAATCCAATATGCCGCGCCCGCGACCGTGGCAGCCGCAGTCAAGGCACTCGATGCCGCGAAGGGCAAAGCCAAGGTACTCGCAGGCGGAACCGATCTGCTGGTGCAATTGCGTGCTGGGCGCGTCAATGCCCAGACCGTCATCGATATCAAACAAATTCCTGAACTGCGCAAGATCAAGAAAGACAAAGGTGGCTTTCGTGTAGGTGCTGCAGTATCCGGCGCCGAACTCGGTGAAAACGAAGATTTCCGCGCGACCTGGCCGGGTGTACTGGAAGGTTTCGAACTGATTGGTTCGACTCAGATCCAGGGCCGCGCTTCGCTGGGTGGCAATCTGTGCAACGGTTCGCCGGCTGCCGACAGCGTGCCCGGCATGATCGCGGCAGCCGCGACCGTCACCATCGCCGGTCCCAAAGGCACACGCGATGCGAAGGTCGAAGACATCATCACCGCGCCCGGCAAGACCTCGCTCAAGACCGGTGAATTCGTCGTCAGCATCAACCTGCCGAAACGCGCCAAGCGTTCCGGTGACGCTTATCTGCGTTTCATTCCGCGTACCGAGATGGATATCGCGGTGGTCGGCGCAGCTGTCAATCTGACCATCGACGCCAAGGGTGTGTGTACCGATGCACGTGTCTCGCTCGGCGCCGTCGCGCCGCGTCCGCTGCTGGTCAAGGCCGCCGCCAAGGCGCTGATCGGCACCAAGGTTGACGACGCCGCGCTCGACGCGCTGGCGGCCGCTGCCAGCGCCGCCTGCGACCCGATTGACGACAAACGCGGCACCATCGAATTCCGCACCAAGGTCGCTGGCGTGCTCGCGCGCCGCGCGGCGCTTATCGCTCTCGAACGCGCGAGGAAGAACGCATGAGCAAACATCACATCTCCGCCACCATCAACGGCGACCCGGCTGAATTCCTGTGCGACACCCAGCAGACCCTGCTGGACGTTTTGCGTGACGAACTGAACCTGACCGGCAGCAAAGAAGGCTGCGGTTCCGGCGACTGTGGCGCATGCAGCGTGATGCTGAACAACCGGCTGGTCTGTTCCTGCCTGGTGCTCGGCGTCGAAGCGCAAGGCGCCACCATTGACACCATCGAAGGTGTCGCCGAAGGCGACCATCTGCACACTATCCAGAAGCACTTCTTGAACGAAGCGGCTTTGCAGTGTGGTATCTGCACACCGGGCTTCATCGTCGCCACCAAGGCGCTGCTGGAGAAGAACCCCAACCCGACCGAAACCGAAGCCCGTTACTGGCTGGCCGGCAACTTGTGCCGCTGCACGGGCTACGACAAGATTATCAAGGCCGTGATGAACGCCGCTGCCGAAATGCGAGGAGCATGATCCATGGGTAACGAAGAGAAACAGAACAAAGTGCTGGGCGAAAGCAACCCCAAGTACCGCGTCATCGGTACCCGTCCGGTGCGTCCGGATGGTGTCGATAAGGTCACCGGCCGCGCCAACTTCGGCGCCGACCTGAATGTTGCGGACATGATTCACGGCCGTGTGGTGCGCAGCCCGCACGCGCACGCCAAGATCAAGTCCATCAACGTCAAGAAGGCCCTCGCCCTGCCGGGCGTAAAAGCCGTCATCACCGCCGCAGACTTCCCCGAACTCGGGCCGGGCGACATCGCCGCCGGCGAAGTGACGGTCAGCTTTCACGACATGTCACTGAACGTCATTGCGCGCAAGAAGGCGCTGTATGACGGTCATGCTGTCGCGGCGGTCGCCGCCACCACTCCCGAAATCGCAGCGCGCGCCGCTGAGTTGATTGAAGTCGAGTACCAGGTCTTGAAGCCGGTCATGACCTGGAAACAGGCGATGGACCCCAAGGCGCCTCTGCTGCATGACGGCCTGATCACCAAGGGTGTCAAACCGGTGCCGGAAAAGGCATCCAACGTTGCGGCGCGCAGTGAATTTGCGCTGGGCGATCTGGCCGCCGGCTTCGCCGAAGCCGACGTCATCGTCGAACACGAGTTCAACACCGAAACCGTGCACCAGGGTTACATCGAACCCCACGCCTGCGTCGCCAGCATGGCCGCAGACGGTATGGCCACGGTGTGGGCCAGCAGCCAGGGCCAGTTCATGGTGCGTGCCTATGTCGCCAAGCTGTGCGGCATGGACATCTCCAAGATCAAGGTCATCCCGGCCGAAATCGGCGGCGGCTTCGGCGGCAAAACCGTGGTCTATCTGGAACCGCTCGCTGTGGCGCTGGCCAAGAAGACCGGTCGCCCGGTCAAGATGGTCATGACCCGTGACGAAGTGTTCCGCGCCACCGGCCCGACCTCGGGCGGCCACGGCCGTTGCAAGATTGGCGCAAAGAAAGACGGCACCATCACCGCCGCCGATCTTGAGATGGAATACGAAGCGGGCGCTTTCCCGGGCTCGCCCGTCATGCTTGGTTGCATGACCGGCACCACGCCTTACGACATCCAGAACATGCGTGCCGTGGGTTACGACGTAGTGGTCAACCGTCCCAAGGCGGCTGCCTACCGTGCGCCCGGCGCGCCGGTCGCCGCCTTCATCGTCGAGTCGACCATGGACATCCTGGCCGAGAAGCTCGGCATGTGTCCGCTCGAGCTGCGTCTGAAGAATGCGGCGAAGGAAGGCACCAAGGCTCCCTACGGGCCGAAGTTCATGCGTATCGGCTACGAAGAAACCCTGCTCGCGGCTAAGGCCTCCAAGCAGTGGAACACGCCGCTCGGTCCGAACCAGGGTCGCGGTATCGCGTCTGGTTTCTGGTTCAACATCGGTGGCAACTCCAGTGCCTCCGTGGCCCTGAATGAAGACGGCACCGTGATCGTGGTCGAGGGCAACCCCGACATCGGCGGTTCGCGCGCTTCGATGGCCATGATGACGGCCGAAGTGCTGGGCATCGACGTTTCGCGCGTCAAACCGCTGGTCGCCGATACGGAATCGGTGCCCTACAGCGACCTCACCGGCGGTAGCCGTGTGACCTTCGCGACCGGCAAAGCCGTGGTTGAAGCGGCGCAGGACGTGGTCAAGCAGTTGCGTCAGCGCGCTGCCAAGATCT
>CAMCBY010000518.1 GCA_945873015.1 Klebsiella pneumoniae | reverse complement strand
TTCTGAATGGCCGCATGCTGGAGTTTCCGGCCTATACGATGGGCGCCGAAGTCATGATGCTGCTCGCAGTTGGCATCGGCATGATCCTCGGCGGCGTGCTGCTCAGCCCGCTTAACACGACCTTGTTCACCCTGGTTGGCATCGTCGTCTATATCGTGTTCAACCATGCGGTGTGGGCCTACGGTCACACCGTGCTGCCGCTTGCTTCAGGGATCATGATGGCCTTGAGCATGTTCTTGTTGCACATGTCTTACGGCTACTTCGTTGAGACTCGCGGCAAGCGACAGATCACCGGCCTTTTCGGTCAGTACGTGCCGCCGGAACTGGTGGACGAAATGGCCAAGGCGCCGACTCAGTACTCACTCGCGGCTGAAAGCCGCGAGCTGACCGTGCTGTTTTCCGATGTGCGTGGTTTCACCACCATCTCCGAAGGATTGTCGCCGGCCGATCTGGCAGACCTCATGAATCTGTTCCTGACGCCCATGACCGAGGTCATCCATCATTGCCGGGGCACCATCGATAAATACATGGGCGACGCCATCATGGCTTTCTGGGGAGCGCCGCTGCCTGACGCAGACCACGCTCGCCACGCGCTCGAGGCGGCGTTGGAAATGATCCTCAAACTCGACGAGATCAATGCCGAGTTCCGCACCAGAGGCTGGCCGGAGATCAATATCGGTGTGGGGCTCAATACCGGCCTCATGAACGTCGGCAACATGGGCTCCTCATTCCGCATGGCCTATACCGTCATCGGTGACGCGGTGAACCTCGGCTCGCGGCTGGAGGGCTTGACCAAAAAGTACGGCGTGCGACTGATCGTCAGTGAGACCACCAAGGACGCCGTGCCCGAATACGCCTATCGTGAGCTCGACCGGGTGCGGGTCAAGGGCAAGGCCAAGCCAGTTGCGATCTACGAACCGCTGGGCCTGATCGAGCAGCTCGACGCGCAGTGGAAGAAGGAACTAAAACTGTTCGCCGACACCATGCGTCTGTATCGCGCCCAGCAATGGGATACCGCTGAGCTCAATTACGTCAATCTGCAGCGCGGCTCGAAGTCCCCGGCGCTCTACAAGATGTATGCCGAGCGCGTGGCGCATTTCCGCGACGCACCACCCCCGGCGGATTGGGATGGGGTGTTCGAACACGAGAGCAAATAGGCCAGGTAGGTGCGAATTTATTCGCACATCCGAAGGCGCGATTTGACGATTCTTCGGTAAACAGAAGGTGCGAAGAAATTCGCACCTACGGGGAAAGAGTGGGACAGGGGGATAGGCCGCCCCCACCGCACTTGTGGCGGCGAGGGCGGCAGAACATTACTTGACGAGCGTGAATTCCATCTTGATGCCGGCGAGCTCGATGATGTCGCCGTTCTTGATGGCATAGGCTTGTGGGCCTATCGGGACGCTGTTGACCACCGGGAAATTGTCATTCTTGCCGTCGCCTTCGATGTGGGTCAGGAAATAACCCTGCGGGCGGCGTGAGATGACAGCGACCTGGGTGCCGGGCTTGCCCAGCGTGATCAGCGCCTTGGTCAGTTCCAGTTCCTTGCCGGCAATCGGGCCGTTCAGCACATGCAATTTCGCCAGCGGCATACCACCGCCCGGTACTGGTGCTATCGGAGCAACCCGCGGCGATCCGCCTGCGGTATGGTCCATGCCCGGTGCCGGCGCCTTGGCGGCAGCCTTCTCGACTGCCTTGGCAGCTTCCACTGCCGCGCTCGCCGAGCCGGGCCGGATGATCATGGTCTTCTCGAATTCTTCGTCGTCGGCGGTCGCGTGCTCGTTGATGTACTTGAGCTCGTGTTTGCCGAGGCCGATCACGTCGCCGTTACGCAGCGCGTGTTTCTTGACCAGCTTGCCATTCACATAGGTCCCGTTCGTACTGCCGAGATCTTCGAGAAAGGAGTCGTCAAGAATCGTGATGATGAGTGCGTGCTTTCCGCTGACGGCCAGGTTGTCGATCTGGATATCGTTGTCGGGCTTGCGGCCGATGGATATCCGTTCCTTCCCCAGCTGGAATTCCCCTTGCACCGCCCCATTCATGCTCAGAACCAACTTCGCCATTGTTCTGTCCTATTCAGCTGCCCTTTTTCAGAAAGCTATTGAATTTAGCCATGATCCCCGCCTCGCCATGTGACGGGTTCTGCGGTCGTACCAGCACAACGGATACGTTGTCCTTGCCGCCTTTTTCGTTCGCCAGTCGGACCAGTTCAGTGGCCGCTTGGACAAGATTAGCACTATATTTACTTAGGGTTAAGTGAATTTCTTCATAATCTACCATATCATTGAGGCCGTCCGAACAGAGCAGGTAGATCTCCTCCGCCTGCAGGTCTTGTTCCTGGACGTCGACCTCCACTGACTGCTCGATCCCCAATGCGCGTGTGACGAGGTTCTTGGGGGTGTTCTCCGCCGCCTCTTCGGGCGTGAAGAAGCCGCGGTCGATCAGCTCCTGAATCAGGGAGTGATCGCGCGTGATCTGCTTAAATTCATTGCCGCGCAGACGGTAGACCCGCGAGTCGCCGACGTGCGCGATGCTGACCTTGTCACCGTGATAGAACACCACCACCACCGTAGTGCCCATGCCCTGACACTGCGGTACCTCCTGGGCGGTACGGAACACTTCGGCGTTGGCCTTGGCGACCGCGTCTCGAATGACCAGGCTGGCGCGGCTCAAGCCCGAGCCACCCACCTTGGTATTGGCGTCGCCATTGGCGACGCCCGCGCGTACCTCATTCAGAATGAGCTGTGCGGCAATCGCGCTGGCCACTTCGCCGGCCTTGTAGCCGCCCATACCGTCCGCCACCACGGCCAGCCCGAGGGCCGTATCCGTGACGGCACTGTCCTCGTTGTGCGGACGTTTCAGACCGGTGTCCGAAATGTTCGCGACTTCGATGATGCCCTTGCCCACGGTGACTGGTCCTTCGCCCTTGGTTATCAGGCTGACTGGGGTTGTTTGGCGCAGCGTTGGATGTCGCGCGCCATGTCAGCGCCGGTCTGGTAGCGCTTGGTCGGATCCTTCTCCAGCGCGCGATTGATAATCGCCGACACGCACGGCCGCTGCGTGGCGAGATCCGGCCGCAG
>CAMCBY010000517.1 GCA_945873015.1 Klebsiella pneumoniae | reverse complement strand
CATAAAAACACGCTGACGCCGAGACACCCGACCGCGCCCGCCTGCCAAAGCAGATACGCAACGCTCTCAAGCATGGCGGGCTGTCACGCGTGACACCGGTCTAACGCGCGACGTCAATCGCGAAGCGGAACTGGTCTTCGACAATATGTCCGTCGACCGACAACACCCGATAACGCACGGTATAGGTGCCGGCTGGCAGCGCGGCGGCGAGCGGCAAACTGAGACCATTGTCAGCGAGCGCCTCGAGCGCGCCCTTGGCCACCACGCGCGCGCGCGCGTCGCTGACCGTCAGCGATGAAAAAGCCGCTTCCAACGGCTCGTTGAACCACACGCTGATCAGCGCCGGCGAACTTGCGAGTACGCTGTCCTGGGCCGGCGTGGCCTTGACCATGACCGCGTGGGCCGCGGCCTCACCCGCCAGCAGTGCAGCCAGCAAAAATACCGCACCGCGCCACTGCCATACCCTGCTGCTCATACGTTTACCCCGGAACTGCCATTGTGCTTAATGATGTCACTCTCGCCGAACCGGTCTCGGCGCCGCGCCCACGCCAGCAGACCAAACCCGAGCAGCATGCCCGCGATAATGGTGGCCGCCTGCAGCCAGCGCGTCGTCGCAGTGCCGACTGTAAAACGAAACGCCGCACGCCACTCACCGCCATTGGGCGCCGGTGCGCGTAACAAAGCCAGATAGGGCCCGCTCTTGTTGAAATCGTGTTGGAGTTGCAACGTGCCGCTGGCATAGACGGTGGCCGGCACGTGCGCGACGGTGGCGGCCTCGACTTCGGCAGTGTCCCAGCTTCCGCTCACGATGCCAGCAGTATCGGGCCCGACGCGTACGACACGCAGTTCGATGGGCATGGTGGCCAGCGCCGCATCGACCGCATCGAACAGCAGCACGGTCGCACCCCGGCCGGGCAGTACATCGCAAAACATCTCGCCATCGCGCGTGGCGGGTTGATAGAGCGCAATATCCCATCGCCAGGCGCCGAGGCGCAGCCCGCAGGCGGCGCCAGCCACACCGCCGTGCGCATGTGCGACACCGGCCTGCAAGGCGAACAGCAGCAGCGCCAGCGCCGCGCGACGACTTTGCTCAATGAGAGCCATGTTTATCGGCAGCAGCAGCGCGGTTGAAACGGGCCGATTGGGCTTCAATGTCTTTCAGCTTCACGAACAACACCGCTTCGCTATCGGCAGCGACACCCGCGGGCAGCGGCGCGCTGAAGGTATTGTCGCCACTCGCGGTGAGCGGCACGCGTGCGCCTTGCTCAGGAAAACGCAGCGCCGCTTCACCGCCGGCACTGGCCTGGGCGCGCTCCAGATGATCGGTGACATACACCACGATGCGACCGGCGCTCATCACCAATTCAAGATGCAACGGCCCGGCCATGCGCATGCGTCCACCGTGGGGCGCGGGCTGCGCATCAAAATGGGCATCGCTGTGGGCGGCGCTGTGCGGCGCAGTGAGCGTCATCGCCACGGCCAGCGCCAGCAGCGCCAATACACGCCAGCTGAAGCGCATAGCCTGGCTGTTGAAGTTATCCATATTCCTGTTCGCCTCGACAAATATAGAAATGACCGTGCTCCGTGCAGACGGTTCAGCGCATGGTAGCGAGGTCCGCGCCAGTCCTGCCTGTGGCATCTTGTCGCACCCTGCCCGCTGGCGCATGTGTCGATTTCACTCATCGTCACTCTCAACAGCGCGAAGTTTCCGTATATCCTGAGCAACGCACAGCCCAGGGGGAAAGACCATGTCCGAGCATCGTTTGTCGTGTTGTATCACCTTTGATTTCGACGCCATGTCTTCGTGGATAGGCTCGCTCAAATCGAACAATCCCAGCACCATTTCTCGCGGTCAGTTCGGCGCCGTCGCAGTGCCACGCCTGCTGGCACTGCTGAAGGAGCGCGGCATACGCGCGAGCTTCGCGGTGCCCGGTCATACCGCCTACGCCTACCCGCGTCTGGTGCAGGCCATTGTCGAGCATGGCCACGAAATAGTGCACCACGGCTGGGTGCACGAGAACCCGGCGGATTTCGACGAGGCTGGCGAACGCAATGTGCTCGAGCAGGGGCTGAAAGCCCTCGAGCGGGTCGCCGGTCTGCGACCGCGCGGTTATCGTTCACCGGCCTGGGACTTGAGCACCCGCACGGTCGACCTGCTGCTCGAATATGGCTTCGAATATGAGTCGAGCTGCATGGGCCACGACTTCTATCCCTACTACCTGCGCAGCGGCGATCAATGGTCGCTGGACGGCCCCTATCGTTTTGGCACTACCACCTCGCTGGTCGAAATGCCGGTGACCTGGAGCCTCGATGATTTTCCGCCGGCCGAGTTCGTGATCGGCATGAATACCGGTCTGCAGGCGCCGTCCCAGATGGAAGAAAACTGGCGGGCCGATTTCGACTACGCCCATCGCGACTGTGCCGGCGGAGTCTTCACCCTGACCCTGCACCCGCAGACCATCGCACGCGGCCGCTACTTCCTGTTGCTCGAGCGTCTGCTCGATTATTACGCGCAACACGATGGCGTGGTCTTCGAATCGATGGGCGATTACGCCGCGCGCTGGAAAAAGAACAACCCGCTCGAGGTGTGGAAAGCCGCCAATCCGGATCTGACCGGCGCCAACGCCATCGTGCCGCAGATGTGAACGGCGCGCGGGCGTGGCGGATTCAGAACGTCACGCCCACGCGGCCGCGCAACGCAAAACCCAGAATCATGGTCAAGCCGAACAAGCCCCAGCAGGCGTTCGACAGGCCACCAACGGCGGCACCTGCGCGCGGATAAACCACTTCCACGCCACGAAAGGGCTGGCCGGCGGCAAGCGCCGGCGCCTGCGGCGCCAACAGGATCTGCGGGTCGTCGCTGCGGAACATGAGCGGTGCAACCGTCGCGCTAGTCGTGTCAACCAGGACAGGTATCGTTATCGACTTGCCGCCCACATGTACCGTGGCGATATGACTGCCGGCGCTCACTGCGCGCAGCAGCCAGCGCACTTCCTGCCGTGAAGTGATGCGCAGTGCGTCGGTTTCGGCGTGCAGGCCAGGCGGCAATTCAAGTTCAACCGCAGCATCGGCGCGCAGTGCG
>CAMCBY010000516.1 GCA_945873015.1 Klebsiella pneumoniae | reverse complement strand
TACGCGGCCAGAGCCCACGCGAGCGCGCTATCGAGGTGTTCTCGCAGTTGCGCGTTTGGGACACCGAACACAACAACGGCGTGCTGCTCTATCTGTTGCTGGCCGACAGCGACGTCGAAATCGTTGCCGACCGCGGTATCAGCGCCCGTTTGCCACAGTCGGAATGGGAAACTATCTGTCGCGATATGGAAGCGGCGTTTCGACTCGCGCAGTTCGAGGCGGGCGTGGTCAAGGGCGTGGAAGCCATCGGTGAGCTGCTGGCCCGCACCTTCCCTGCTGGCGATGACGGGGTGAACGAACTGTCGGACAGCCCGTTGCTTCTATAACGCGCAAGCGCTCACATGACCGTGCCGAACAGTGCGCCGGCACCACTGGTCACCAACATCGCAAATGCACCCCAGAAGCCGACGCGCGCGATGCCATTGATGAGTGGTGCGCCGCCGAGCTGCGCTGACAGTGCACCCAGGGCGGCGAGAAACAGCATCGAACACACCGACACCCACATCACGAGTTGCGTCGGTGTTGCGAGCATGACTACTGCCAGTGGCAGCGCGGCGCCCACCGCAAAGCTGGTGGCCGAGGCCAGCGCGGCCTGGGTCGGTTGCGCGGCCTGGGCTGCACTCAAACCGAGTTCGTCGCGCGCATGTGCGCCCAGGGCATCATGCGCCATCAATTGTGCGACAACCTCAGCCGCCAGGCGGGTATCGAGGCCGCGCGCGACGTAGATGCTTTCGAGTTCGCGGCGCTCGCCTTGCGGGTCCTGTTGCAGTTCGCGCTGTTCGCGTGCGAGGTCGGCCTTTTCGGTGTCGGCCTGCGAATGAACCGAGATGTATTCCCCTGCTGCCATCGACATCGCACCCGCAATCAGGCCCGACACACCGGTCAGCAATACGGTTTCCCGTGACGCGCCGGCCATCGCCACGCCCAGCACCAGACTCGCGGTTGAGACGATGCCATCGTTGGCGCCGAGTACCGTGGCGCGTAACCAGCCGATACGATTGCTACGGTGCTGTTCAAAATGTGCGCGCGTTTTAAACATGGGAGAGCCTGTGGTGAGCCGATGGGCCATGCGGCGCGAGGCCGCTGCATGTGTGGCAAGTGTAGGTTGTCTCTTTGCGACGCTCCGTGCGGCATGGCGCTCAGGCGCGCATGCGCTCATCCTCTGCGCGCTCCCACTGCGCCGTTATCCCCTCGGGGTGTCAAGTTGCTCGCCGAAAAGTGAGATTGAAGCGGTAGGCCCCGGTCGCAGGGTGGTGGGCGCCGATGAGATCGGCGACGCCATGAAAATTGCGCCGCGCGGGGCCACCCCACACCACCACATCACCATGTTCGAGAGCGACGCGCAGCGGTTTGTCCTGGCGTCGCGCGCCGCCGAACAGAAACGTCGCCGACACGCCGAGTGAAACAGACACGATGGGCTGGCTGAAGTCACGTTCGTCCTGGTCCTGGTGTAGAGACAGCCGCGTGCCGCTCGCGTAACGATTGATAAGACAGGCATCGGGCTTGAAGTGGACAAATCCGGCCGCGCCTGCCGCCTGCGCGGCGAGCGCCGCGAAGCTCACCGGCATCGCAGGCCAGGCCAATCCACTGGCGGGATCGAGCGGCGCGTAACGATAGCCTGAGCGGTCTGATACCCAGCCAAGCGCACCGCAATTGCTCATCGACACGGCCATGCGGTGGCCGCTCGCCGTCACCATGTGACGCAGTGGCGCCTGATCTAACACCTCTCCTATTTCTTCAAGCAGCGTTGGCGCAGCGTCCAGCGCGTAACCACGCAGCAGCCACGCACCTGCGCTCAGCATCTCGCGCGGGTCAGGGGGGAATAGAGGCAAGGTCATGTGGCAGATTCCTGCGTCATACGCTCGGCATGGTGAAGAGTATCGCCGCGCGCGAGGTAATGTGCTTCCTGTTTCCGGGCGCTACTCGCAACGCGCGTCAACCCCTACTTGAACAGCCACTTGCCGGGGTTAGTCTAGGCATGCCCGCTCAGAGAGAGCGGGCAAGGTGGGCGTGCGTCACGAACGCGTGGGCAAGGCCCGCTTCGGCAAGCTCAAACAAAAGGACTATTCATCATGAAATACGCTCACAAATTACTGACATGCCTGGCGTTGTCTGGCGCGCTGCTTTTCAGCCATGCACACGCCATGTCGCTGCTCGGCACCGAGCCCGGGCGCGGCACCTGGGTACGCACCCTGCACGCGCGGGATCTTAATCTCGATGGTGAAACCGATGCCTTCTATGACACCGCGCTCGACATCACCTGGTTGCGGAATGCCGCGTACATCTACCGTCAACCGTGGGATATCGCGGTCAGCGCCGCAGCCGATTTTGAGATCGGTGGTTTCAAACACTGGCGGTTGTCGAACATGATCGATGTTGGCGGAGATGGCTGTAATTTTGGCAGTGGCACCGACTGCGCTTTTAACCCCTTAACCCTGAGCGGTGGCATCACCTACAGCGAACTTGCGCACCTGTGGTATGTGACGCTCGGCAATCGGTCGACCGTGAGTGGCCCGGGCGGTGCGCCGGCCTTGCCTGATGCGGGATTCGTCAACGTGGGCGGCTTTCAGAACTTCGAGATCTGGTTCATGTGGACGGGGCTCAAGTACGCTCCCGATCCGGACCAGGCCTGGTATCTCGGCACGGAAGCCGGCTTTCAGGGCGCGCAGCGCAAATCTGCCGGTGGCCTCGGCATGTTGGTGCACGATGGCGATCTCAGGCCGGTGCCCTTGCCGGGCACCGCACTCTCGCTGTCGGGTGCACTGGCTGTGCTGCTGCTGCGCCGCCGCCGCGCCGGGTTACGCTGAGCACAAACTCATGGTGCGCGGCATGGTTGGCGAGTATCTGTGAGGGTGGCGTGCTGCCAGCTTATTGGTGGAGTGACAACGCTTATGCACTGTGGCTGCAGGCGCGCACCGGCATGTTGAGTGTCGCTGCCGCATCCGCTGTGCTGGCCTTGCTCGCACGTGGCCTTGGGTGTCCGCAACTCGCGATGGCCTTGTCTGCGGCCATCGGGTTCGAAGACGCCAGCTTTGATTGTGATGACGCGACGCGAAGGCTGCTTGCCGCACAACTCGCCGACCGTT
>CAMCBY010000515.1 GCA_945873015.1 Klebsiella pneumoniae | reverse complement strand
GGTCGGACAGATCGGCTTGGAAGGCTTGTAACCAATGCAGGGCGATGTCGAGATAGCGGTCCTGGCTTAACGGATGAAAGGACAGCCACAGGCCAAAACGCTCCGACAGCGAAATCTTTTCCTCTACCGCTTCGCTCTGGTGCAATTCGCCGTCAATCACGCGCGCGCTCTGGTTGTCCGACTGGTGTTCGGGCATGAGATGGCGGCGATTGGAGGTGGCATAGATGATGATGTTGTCGGGTGTATCGAGCACCGAGCCGTCGAGCACAGTCTTCAGCGCCCGATAGGTGGAGTCATTGTCATCGAACGACAGGTCATCGCAATAAATCACATATCGACCGCGACTGTCGTGCAGACGGTCAACGATGTCCGGCAGGTCTGTCAGGTCGAGTCGGTCGACCTCGACCAGGCGCAGCCCGGCGTCGGCGTAGTCGTTGAGCAGGGCTTTGACCAGTGACGATTTGCCGGTGCCGCGCGGGCCCCACATGAGGGCATTGTTGGCGGGCAGCCCGGCCAGAAACTGGCGCGTATTGCGCTCCAGGGCTTGTTTCTGGCGTTCGATATGCAGCAGGTCGACGAGCCGGACCTGATTAAAACGGCGGATTGCTTCGAGGCGGCCCGGTCCTCCGTTGGACTTGCGCCAGCGCCACGCAATGGCGTCTTCGAGGTCGTCCTCCTGCTGGCTCGGGAACAGGCGTTCCAGTCGTTCGATCAGGCGCTCGGCGCGGCTGAAAAATTTGTCTGCTTTTCCCACGGCGAGGCGTCCACTGGATTCAAACCGGGCGCCATTCTACTGCATCACCTGCCCCGCGCGAGGCGCGCGCGGGCTCAGGACGCGAGTGCGACGTTGGGCGAACCGCCGGCCACATCGCGCAACATGGCGCGGGTCAACTGGTATTCGATTCGTTTTTTGTAGTTCAACAGATCGAACGGTCGCAAGGTTTCAATTCCAATCTGCTTGCGAAAACGCGGCGAGAGGTCGAGGTCGGTGATGTAGATCGGATAGATCTCGCCCTGCTTGCGTTGCGAGAGCACGAACTCCGCGACCTGCATGAACAAGGAGCCGCCGTGTTCCCAGGTCGAAAATTCGCGATGGTTGGCGTGAATGGTGAATTGCTGGTGGCCCTGTACATCGGCGTCGGCCAATACCTGAATCGACAGGTAGGGGCTGCCGACCAGCGGCTGATCGGCATAGGGTTTCAACTGGATAGCGCTGCCGACGGTCAATATTTCGAGCGTGTCGACTGCCAGGTCGGTCAGCGCGATATCGCCGCTGCCGTCAAAGCTGCAACGCGGCAGCGCGGTATCGAGGAAACGACGATAGTGGTGCAGCAGCGCCGACATGTTGTGACACTCCTGTCTATGCACCAGCAGCAGGCCGCGTTCGTCGATGATGAAGATATCGGCAAACTGCCCGCGTTGCCGTGCGAAGACCTGTAGCCGCCCGGCGCGATTGTGCGGATAGATGAAGGGCAGCACACCGGCGTGTGCGCATTCGCCGTCAAAATGCACGG
Organism: Klebsiella pneumoniae; assembly: GCA_945873015.1. Taxonomy (GTDB): domain Bacteria; phylum Pseudomonadota; class Gammaproteobacteria; genus JADJYF01. Next base: position 1,572 of record CAMCBY010000515.1, on the reverse strand, counting down.
TATTAAAAGCCTCGTTACTGGTATCACCCAGCGCGCGCAGCAGCACCACCTGGCCACCATGCACCTCGATGCGCGGCTTGCCCTTGTTCATGCGGATGTGATGGAGCTGGTCGTCGATTTCGAGCACGAAGTGGGGTGTCGAAAGGCGCGCATGATGCAGCAGAAAGCGGTAAGCCGTGGTGAAAGTCTGGGCCACACGATCGGCTATCTGGGAGGCATAGTCAGAGGTGAAACAGTATGACTCTATCGGGGGAATGCTGGCTTCATGATGCTCGACATGGGCCCACTGCAGGCATTCGGCCAGCGCTTCGAGCACCGCGCCGTTGCCTTCGTAATGATAGGTGAAGGTTTCCGACCAACTGGTGACGAACACCAGATCGATGGTGCGGACCAGATTCATGCGGCGCGCGCCAAACTGGAAGGCGTCGGTGCGATTGCTGGTCAGCACGCCGGCCGCATTGGAAGAGAACGTCGAGACCCCGACATTGACCAGCAGCAGGACCCGCGAAATACGCGGCCTGGCCCGCAGCCCGTCGTCACTGTCGTCTTCATCTGCTGCATGCAGACTGGTGGCCAGCGCTTCATTGATGCGTTTGATTTCCAGCGCCGACAAATCGGTCGTCTGAGTAAACACATGCCAGGTGGTGGCCGGGTCGCTCAGTCGGTTCATATGACACCAGATGAGGATCGCCGCCGCCGACGCGCAACGTTTGAGCGGCCGGCGGAACTGCACTTCGGCAGGCCGCACCATGCCGGCGAACAGCATCCACACCGTGCCGGTCTCGCCGAGCTTTATTTCGTGCAGCGACAAACTAGCTTCCTGCGGATTGCTGCAGACGCCGCGTGTCACCACTTCAATCTTGGCCGGTTTCTTTTCAAACGCGGCATACAACTGGCGACCGAGCACATGCAAATCGTGGCCACTGATCTTGTGATCGTTGGCCTGATTGCGTGCGAACTGCGAGAGCATCGCGTAGCTGTCTTTCAGCGTGCCGATGAGGTCGCGTCGTTCCTCGACGGCGGTGTCGATACGCCATTCTTCGCGCTGGTCGAGGCGCGAGACCTGATCCCAACTCCAACCCCAGGCCTGCACCATGTTGTTGAGCACATCGGCGCGCCAGTCTTCGGCCGCCTGCGGCCCGCGGGTGGAGAGACGCAGATTGGCCTTGATATAGAAACTACGTCGCAGCACGTCGAGCCGCACCGGGTCGTTGCGCGCCATGAGGTGCTCTTCGACCTTGGTGTACATGAGAATGTAAGGGTCAAGGCTGTCGAGATTGATGTGCTCGGACTCGATGCTTTGTTTGTAGCGCTGGCTCAATAAAGTGATGTTGGGGAACTCAGCGGCATAGGCCTCCATCAGGAGCAGCTTCAACACCGACTTGTAAGGCGATTTGATGCTCTTGTAGAGCTGCCACACCGCGGCGCCGAAGAATTCTTCGACCGGGATGCTGGGCAGACCGCCGAAGTCGATGTAATCGCGCGGGTCGAGCAATCGCGCCTCAACCGCCTTGCGCACAAATTCGTCGTATTGGTGTTCGAAGCGTGCCGGCACGCGCCACCATAACGGGC
>CAMCBY010000514.1 GCA_945873015.1 Klebsiella pneumoniae | reverse complement strand
CGGCTCGTTCAACAACGCTTCAACCACGCCCGACAATCCGTTCCAGACCATCGAGCGCAAGGACGTCGGCATCCTGCTCAAGGTCAAACCGCAGATCAACGAAGGCGGCACCGTCACACTGGAACTCGAGCAGGAAGTCTCGAGCGTCGATTCATCGACCCGTGGCGCCGACCTCATCACTAACAAACGTTCGATCAAGACCACTGTGCTGGTCGATGACAGCGACATCGTGGTGCTTGGCGGGCTCATTCAGAACAATCTCACGGAGAACGATCAGAAAGTGCCGTGGGTCGGGGACATTCCAGTGCTCGGTCATCTGTTCAAGAACTCCCGCAACGATCACAGCAAGACCAATCTCATGGTGTTCCTGCGCCCGACCATCATCAACGATCGTGAAGGCAACCTCAGCACCGCCACCACCCGCTACGACATGCTGCGGCAGCGCCAGGAAGCCGAAGAACCGCGTCGCAAGGGCAGCCTGCTGCGCGAGCAAGCACCGCGCCTGCCGGCGGCGGACGGTCTGTTGGAATGAACGTGCCGTTCGCCTTCGCTCGCCGCCACGGCGTGTTCGTGCGTGAGGCGGGCGACGCGGAGCGCGTCATGGTGTATCGCGTCAGCGCGCCGCTCACGGCACTCGCCGAGACCCAGCGCCTGGCAGGCGGCGCCTTGCCGCTGGTGCCGCTGCCGGACGATCAATTCGAGACCGAATTACAACGCGCCTACGAAGGCAGTGCCGAGAATAACGGCCAGTCGATGGCCGACCTCGGCGAAGAATTCGATCTGGCGGATCTCGCCGATGAACTGCGCGAACCGACCGATCTGCTGGAAAGCGCCGACGACGCGCCGATCATCCGCCTGATTAATGGTGTGATCAGCGCGGCGATTCGCGAGAACGCTTCCGACATTCACATCGAGCCGTTTGAATCGCGGCTGTCGATACGCCTGCGCGTCGATGGCGTGTTGCGCCAGATCATGGAGCCGCCGGCCGCGATCGGCCCGCTGCTGGTGTCGCGCATCAAGATCATGGCCAAACTCGACATCGCCGAAAAACGCGTGCCGCAGGACGGGCGCATTTCTTTACGTATCGCCAATCGGCCGGTCGACGTGCGCGTTTCGACCATTCCCTCGGGCAGCGGTGAACGGGTGGTATTACGACTGCTCGACAAACAGGCCGGCCGCCTACAGCTCGAACAGATCGGCATGGACGACACCACCACTGCCAGCATCGACCAGATCATTCATCTGCCGCACGGCATCTTTCTCGTGACCGGGCCGACCGGCTCCGGCAAGACCACCACTTTGTATGCGGCGCTGGCGCGCATCAACGACCGCAGTCGCAACATCATGACGGTCGAAGATCCGATCGAGTATTACATCGACGGTATCGCCCAGACCCAGGTCAATACCAAGGTCGACATGACCTTTGCGCGCGGCCTGCGCGCGATTCTGCGGCAGGACCCGGACGTGGTGATGGTCGGCGAAATTCGCGACATCGAAACAGCCCAGATTGCCATTCAGGCGAGTCTCACCGGCCACCTGGTGTTATCGACCCTGCATACCAATTCGGCGGTGGGTGCCTTGACGCGCCTGCATGACATGGGCACCGAACCCTTCCTGCTGGCATCGAGTCTGGTCGGTGTATTGGCGCAGCGTCTGGTGCGCCGTCTGTGTTTCCATTGCCGCCAACCGCTGCAGCCGGATGCCGCGCTCGCCACGCGCCTCGCGATGCCCGAGTCGGAGCTTGCGAAACACACCGTCTATGAAGCCGCCGGCTGCGCCAAGTGTATGCAGATAGGCTTTCGCGGCCGCACCGCCATCTATGAATTTGTCGCGGTCGACAAAGAAGTGCGCCGCCTCATTCACGACAACGCCGGCGAGCAAACCATCGAGACCTACGTGCGCAAATTCTCCGCCAGTCTGTTCGACAACGGTCGTGACAAGGTGCTGGCCGGCGAGACCACCGCCGAGGAACTGATCCGCGTTACCACCGCCAACTGAGGGTCAGCATCAGCATGCCGGCCTATGACTATCTAGCCCTGACCGCGAGCGGAGCGCGCCAACGCGGCGTGACCGAAGCCGAGACTGAACAGCAGGCGCGCCAGCGACTGCGCGATCAGGGTCTGGTGCCGCTCAGTGTCGAAAGCAGCCGCCGCAGCGCGAACAGCGGCGCCGCCAGTGGATACAAACGCAGCGCACGCCTGGGTGGCGATCAAGTGGTGTTGTTCACGCGTTTGCTCGGCACTTTGTTGAATTCCGGGCTGCCGCTCGACGACGCCTTGACCGCGCTTTCAAAACAGTCTGAAAGCAGCGACTTCAAACGTGTCGCACTCGACATCCGTGCGCGGGTGCTCGAAGGGCACGGGCTTGCGGCCGGGCTCGACCAGTTTCCGAAGATCTTCCCACCGGTGTATCGAGCCACCATCGCGGCCGGCGCACAGACCCGCCACTTGCCGACCGTGCTCGCGCGGCTCGCCGATTTTATGGAAGAGCGCCAACGCATCGCGCAGCGACTCAAAGTCGCGATGATTTACCCGACCGTGCTGACCGTCGTAGCCATTGCGGTGGTCAGCGGTCTGCTGGGTTATGTGGTGCCGGAAGTGGTGAAAGTGTTCAGTCAGATGAACCGCGAATTGCCGGCACTGACGCGTGGCCTGATTGCTGTCAGCGGCTTCATGCGCCAATGGGGTTTGTTATTGGTGATAGCCCTCGTCGGGCTCGGCTTCGGCATGCGCGCGTTTTTTGCGCGGCCCGCACCGCGCCTCGCGCTCGACCGGTTGACGCTGCGCCTCGCGCTGCTCGGCACGCTGGTGCGCGAGGCCGACGCCGGTCGTTTCGCGCGCACGCTGGCCATTCTGCTCGGCAGTGGCCTGCCGATGCTCGAAGCGCTGCGTATCGGCGCCAAATCGGTCGGCAATACCAGCACGCTCAAGGAACTCGAAGCGGCGATAGAAAGAGTGCGCGAGGGCGCGGCTTTGAGTCAGGGGCTGGCACGCGTCAGCGGCTTCCCACCGCTGCTCGCGCATCTGGTTGCCAATGGCGAAAATTCCGGCGAACTGCCCAAGATGCTGGACTCCGCCGCCGACGCCCACGAGCGCAGCATGCAA
>CAMCBY010000513.1 GCA_945873015.1 Klebsiella pneumoniae | reverse complement strand
AGGCGTTGTTGGTGAAGGCCAGGTCGGTCGAAACGGAGAATACGGCTGGCAAGGCGGTAAACGTGCCGGCATCGGGGCTGCCAAGGCGATACGAGAGCGACCCCAGCAGAGTGGTGTCCTCGAAGCCTTCAATCTGATAACTGGTGATTCCTAATGCTGCATTCATCGCAGCTTCGTTCGTCGAGAACGCCGTCGGCGAGAACGGTACGAGGGTAATCGCGGCTTCAGTCGGCGCGACAGCGAGTGTGCCCGCGACCAGCGCGGTCGAGACGATGAGATTACGCAGCGATGACATGGCCATACCCCTCCGTGGTTGATTTACCCCGCGACGGTACCACGCCTTCACGGCGGAAGGACGGACCCCGAGGCGCCAAAGAGTGGCACGGCGTCGCAATTTGACCCTCGCGTTCGAAGTAGAGGACGCTGGCGCTTCGAGCACGTCCACATGGGTGGCCTCAGACGCGGGGCGGCACACCGCGCGTATTGTCGCCGCACGGCTCACCGCCGCTGGGCTGCCAGTTGAAGGCCAGTGTCCGCCACATGTCCCGATAGTCGTAATCCGTCGCGACCGCCAGGTTCAGTCGGTTATAGGACGCAAAGTCGGAAACCAGATGGATGAGTTGCACGATACCTTTGTCACTCAGCCCCACCGCGCGCAAACCATCGACGTCCGCGTCGGTGATCGAACGGGCATCGGCGTTCACACGCAGCGCAAACTCGAGCAAGGTGCGCAGGCGTGGCGTGGTGACCGCATCCAGACCTTGCTCGGCCAGTGTGCTGACATAGTCCTCGGCGCTGCCGAGCCCATAGTTCAGGATGGTGCAGAACGCCGCGGTGCAATAGGGGCAACCGTTGGCGCGCGACACCAGAATGCCGATGTGCTGCACCTCGGGCAGGGTCAGCTCTCCCATCTGCCACAACACGCGGGTCGTACCGAGCTTGGCTTTCAGCAGTTCCGGGAAATTCATCTCGACGCGAAAGTGATTGGGTACCGCGCCTTCGACTGTCGTCACCCAATCGAAGATCTCGCGGATGACAGGGTCGTCGACGACGTCCGTCTGAACGATTGCGACTCGGGCCATGGCATAACTCCAGAATGAGGAAGCCAGAGTCTAACCAATTGCCTCGCCCCTGACAGAGTAATACCCGCGCGGGCTTCTGGTTTGGCGGGGCTGCCCCTATCATCACCAGCGGCAGTCCCCCCTAACCCCCTCGTTGCGGAGCCGGAACCGATGAGCGTACAAACCAAAATCCTGCTGGACGAGCGGGACATGCCCACCCGCTGGTACAACATCGTGCCGGATCTGCCCGCGCCGCCGCCGCCGCCGCTGCATCCGGTGACTCACCAGCCCGCAGTCGCCGATGACTTCGCCGCGATATTTCCGCGTGCACTCATCGAGCAGGAAATGAGCACGGAGCGCTATATCGACATCCCTGGCGCGGTGCTCGACGTCTATCGGCTGTGGCGACCAAGCCCATTGTTTCGCGCGCATCGGCTGGAGAAACTGCTCGATACGCCAGCCCGCATTTATTACAAATACGAAGGTGTCAGCCCGGCCGGCTCGCACAAGCCGAACACCGCGGTGCCGCAGGTCTGGTACAACGCACAGGAAGGCGTGCGCAGACTCACGACTGAAACCGGTGCGGGACAATGGGGCAGTTCGCTGGCCTTCGCCTGCGCCCAGTTCGGGCTCGAATGCGAGATCTGGCAGGTTGCGGCGTCCTATCGCGCCAAACCCTACCGCCGCACGATGATGGAGTTATGGGGCGGCAAGGTCTATTCCAGCCCCTCCGACAAGACCGATTTCGGGCGCGAGTTGCTGGCGGCCAACCCGGATCATCCCGGTTCTCTCGGCATCGCTATCTCGGAAGCGGTGATGCAAGCCGCCGCCGACCCCACGGCGCGTTATACGCTCGGCAGCGTACTGAACCATGTGCTGCTGCACCAGACCATCATCGGTGAGGAAGCTTTACTGCAGCTCGCACAAATCGGAGAAACCCCGGACGTGCTGGTGGCCTGCACCGGCGGCGGTTCCAATTTCGGCGGCCTGGCCTTCCCGTTTCTGCGCGAGAAACTCGCCGGGCGCATCAATACCGTCATCCGTGCGGTCGAACCCTCCGCCTGCCCGAGTCTGACCAAGGGCGAATATCGTTACGACTTTGGCGATACCGCCGGCGTCACGCCACTCATGAAAATGCATACCCTCGGCCATCAATTCATACCCGAGCCGATTCATGCGGGCGGCTTGCGCTACCACGGCATGGCGCCGCTGGTATCACATGTGTACGCACTCGGTCTGGTCGAAGCCATCTCCATTCCCCAGAGCGAATGTTTTGCGCGCGCGGTGCAGTTCGCGCGCAGCGAAGGCATCGTGCCCGCGCCCGAACCAACACACGCGATCGCCGCCGCAGTGCGCGAGGCCCTGGACTGCCGCGAACGCGGTGAGTCGCGCGTGATTCTGACCGCGCTGTGCGGGCATGGGCATCTGGATCTCGCCGCCTATGACAAATATCTGCGCGGCGAAATCGTCGATCTTGATCTGCCGGAGTCGGCGATCGCCGAAGCCATGCGCTCTGTGCCCAATATTACTTGAGCCTTAGTCGCCGGTGCGGCTCGCTGACGGCGTGCGCACATTCCAATCGCCGTCGATGACGGGCGTATGTGACGCGAGGTCAGCGCTGCGGGTCCTTGGGCGTCTGCCCAGCCCAAGCGTCGACAATCGCGGTGATGCGCTGGAAAAAATCGATACCGTTGACGACCTGCGCATCTGTCAGGCCGTCGACAATCATCTGCACGTAGGCCGCCCCGCGTTCGATCATCGCGGCAAGATGCGCCTCACCCTTGGCCGTCAAGGTCACGACTTTCTGTTGCCCCGAGGCCGGGTCTTCACTCTGGCGCACAAGATTCAAAGGCTGCTGCGACATCGAACGCAAGGCCTTGGTAATTGCGGCGTTCGAGATCTCGAACCACTGCCCGAGTGAGTTGACGATAGCCTTGCGGCTCATCTGCCGGCCGCCCTCCCCTGCCGCACGAGACTCGCAGATTGGGAGAGACTGAGATGCGCAAGACCACATATCGAGTCAGGTGACATCACAAAAAACAAAGCCCGC
>CAMCBY010000512.1 GCA_945873015.1 Klebsiella pneumoniae | reverse complement strand
ACCATCCGTCCCTGGCTGGCGCGATTGAGTTTCACGCGCAACGAGTCGGTGATCATGCTTTTGTCCATGGCCTGAAAACCCTTGTTCATGAACTCGCTGTCGTCGAGCACGATGCGTGGCGCGACGCTGCGCGAGACGACCTGCGGCGTCGCCAACAGGTCGCGCGCCATGGTGTCGACCATGCCATCGATATCCTGCGATTCCACTCCGACACCTGCGACCGGCCCCTGCACAGCGGTATCAACGTAGGTTGCTGGTGCCGCCACATATCGAGCCGCCTGTGGTGATGCGCAGCCTGCCATCACTACGACGAAGGAAATAAACGAAAGGCGCAGATACGGGCTCATAGTGCTGGCTCTCACTGAATGTGCTGCTGGGTGCCAACCACGCTTGGGCGTGATATACGGCTAGAATTCGCCGCACACCTCTTATTCGCGTTTTGTCAGCGAAGCGTGTCGGGCGTGAGCAAGATTACAAACAGGCGCATACACCAGCACCTCCCAAAAGGGAGAAATATTTCTGCTTGTCTGACGTCAACATCTCTTTACTGAAACACAAATTGCGTGTGGTCTTCGCGCAGATAAAACGCGAGAACGACTCAGATATTTTTTCGCGCAGCGTGCTTGATGGCGTGATGGTTCGGGCGCTTCAGCGAGGGGATACGCTGGTTTTTTTATCGTCGCGATTGCGACTCGCGCACCTTAGACGCCAAGAACATCGGTGGGATGAATAGGCAAGAAGGGAAACACAAAGAGGATGTCGAACAACGCCGCATCGCGCTTCGAGCGCTCGGCGAATGATTGAAGTTCATAACAGCACAGCATACTCGTACGCTGTGCGGTGATGCGGGTAACCCGCTTTACCGCGCTATCGCTTTTCATTCAGACCAGCGTTACGACGTCCCCGACTCGCAAGGTACCGGAAGCGCGCGTCGCGCCGTAGATGCCGACGTTCTGCGCGGCATCGCGCACCACCGTGCGCAGAATGTCCGTATCGGCGACGCATCCTTCCTGGGCCCGCGTGATCACGCCGCAGCGCGGCGTGGTGCCGACACAATCGATGGAGACATTACCGAACATAAGTTGCCGGCCGAGCCAGTCCTGCTCGATGAGCCCACCTGGATCCGGCGGCGTGTCGATGACAATGTTCGGGCGAAAACGTCGCACGTCCCAGTCCGCGCGCGGGTTCAAAGTAGCCAGATGCGCCAGTGTCGCCGTGGTCAGCAGGTGCACAGGGGTGACCAGGAAAAACGAGCCCGGCGCGGCGACAAAATCGGCGGCCTCGGCCGGCACATCGGTGAGAAAATCCGGCAGCGGTTCGCCGGGTTCACGCGCGAAAGTCTCTACAAGTTCGTCGAGCCAACGCCCGTCCACACCTTTATGCCGGCGAAAAAAATCGACGTCCTCTGCCGCTCGCAACGCTTCGAGCGTTGACGCGTGCCCGGTCAGCGCGGACAAGCGTGTATGCATGGCAGGGTCGTGGCTGCCGAGTCGGCTGCCATCGGGGAAACACACATCAACGCCGCCGTCATCCCGATAGATGGCCCGGCATTGCAGCAGCGCCGGACGCGCCTTGCAGCTCTGGATCTCAGCGCGCGCCACGTCGCGCAGCGCCCACCGTCGATCGCCGGTAATGCCGTTCTCATCGAAATGCGCGCTGTCGAGTTTTTCGCCCGCCATGCCCTTGACCGGATATCGCCAGATCTCCCGAATCGTCCCTACCTGCGTCATGCTCGTCTCCCGCATCTGTGTCTTGTTAGCGCGCGCAAAGCGCGCCAAGGTCCGTGCACAAGGCGTACCACCTACGAAACGAGACCGAAGCGGACGGGCACTGGCGGCCCGCCGTGTTGCGTTTCGTCACGCAGGTAGGCGTGCACCAGCGCTCGCGCTTTTGCCGCGACAAACTCAGCGGCAGGCGCCGCAGGGATGTCCTGTTCGATGGCGCGGCGGGCGCTGCCCATTCGGCGCGCATTGCGGCCTATAGCGGTGCGCTGGCGACCACATGACGATCATCGGGGTGGCATGTGCCGCACGTGTGCCCGCACGCCGGTCCCCGTGCGAGAATCCAGCGCACCAGGTGGCCAGGCCAACCAACGATCGGACTGCGCCCAAGGTCGCTCGTGACCCATCGTTAAACGTTTAAAGGAAGAATCTCATGGCGAAGTTGCTGTATATCGAGTCCTCTCCACGCAAATCACGCTCTCATTCGAGCGCGGTGGCCGAGAAATTTCTTGCCGCCTACCAGACCGCCCACCCGGGCGATGAGATCGAACGACTGGATTTGTGGGCGGCGAATATCCCGCGCTTCGACGGCGACATGCTGAACGCCAAGTACGCAATCATGCACGGCGAGCAACCGAGCGCTGCCGAGCGCACGGCCTGGGCAGAAGTGGAACGCGCCTTTCAGCACTTTAATGCCGCAGACAAATACCTGTTCTCGATTCCGATGTGGAACTTCGGCCTGCCTTATGTGCTGAAACACTACATTGATGTCATCACACAACCGGGCCTGGCCTGGTCCTTCGATGCGGCGACCGGTGCCTACAGCGGATTGGTGCGCGGTCGAGTCGCCGTTGTGTATTCGAGTGGCGGCGCCTATCACGCGGGCAGCGGCGCCGAGGCGTTCGATCTGCAAAGACCCTCGTTCCAGAACTGGCTGGCTTTCATCGGCCTGACCGATGTCACCCCAATCACGATCGCGGGCACCCTGTTTGGACCAGACGCAACCGCGCAGGCGCGAAGCGCGGCGGAAGCTGAAGCAGTGCAGATTGCAACCGCCTTCTGAGCGGCCGACATGCCTGCGCTGCCGTCATCAAAGAGGTTGTCGTAGTGACAGAGACTTGGCGGGAGACCGCGCGGCAGGCCGGCCCGCGTGCTGCAGAGATCAATCGCATGGCCAGCGCGTTTGAGCACGACGAACTCAAGTGCGCGCAGGCGTTGTGAGCGCGGGCGATAGGGAACGGAACGGGACCGGATGTGGTGGCTATGGGTGGATTTGAACCACCGACCTCAGCATTATGAGTGCCGCGCTCTAACCAGCTGAGCTACATAGCCAGAAGGGCAGTATTTTCCTGTTTTTATACCAAAATGTCAAGGTTATTCTGGAGACGTCGCCCA
>CAMCBY010000511.1 GCA_945873015.1 Klebsiella pneumoniae | reverse complement strand
CAAGGTCGCACCAGCCGGCACGACTTGATTCCAGACGCGCACATAATCGTCTTCATACACAATCCTGGTGGCAATCGGCGCCAGCTCTTCGTTCGATGATTTGTTGTTCATGCTCCCCTCTCCACTGCGCGGTCTGCGAATGCCGCTGGCCACCATTCTGCCAGAGCCGAGCGGCCGCGGTCGCGCTATAGTGCGCCGGAGTTCACTGAACATGAGGGGCCTGCCCATGACGCTATCGCCAGCAACCGCTTGCGCGGCATCGGATCTCGATATCGCCATCATCGGTGGCTCGATTGCCGGCTGCACCGCCGCCATTGAACTTGCGCGCCTCGGTGCGCGTGTCACCTTGTTTGAACGCTCGGGCGAAGAGCTGAAAGACCGCGGTGCCGGACTCGGTGTGCCGGCCTCGACCTTCGATACCTTCATCGCACGGGATCTGGTCGATGCCGATCTCCCCTACTTTCCGGCACCCGCTTTCTTACGTATTTGTCGCACCTCTAAAGAGTCGCGTTATGGTCGTCTGGCATGGGCCCAGCCAGCGACACTCGCTGCGCTGAACTGGGGCGGGCTGTATCGCAATCTGCGCAAACGCGTGCCCGACGGCGTGTATCGCACACGTCAGCAGGTGGTCGCCATTGAACAAACCGCTGACGAACGTGTGCGCTTGCGTTTTGCCGATGGCGGCGACGCCATGTTTTCGCTGGTGGTCTGCGCCGATGGTTATGCCTCGCTGGGACGCCAGACTTTGTTTCCGGAAGCCACGCTCAACTACGCCGGTTATGTGCTGTGGCGCGGCCATCTGCCGGAAGCGAGCCTGTCGGAATCACCGCCGCTCGAAGTCGGTATTCGCTGCGTGGGTTACGACGGCGGCCACGGCATTTTTTACTTTGTGCCGGGTGCCAATGATTCGGTGGCGGTCGGCGAGCGGCTGGTGAACTGGGGCGTATATGTCGCCGTGCTGCCCGCCGAGCTGACTGCTTTCATGTCCGACAAGGTCGGCCGGGTGCACCAGGGCTCACTGCCGCCGGGCATGATGCCGCTCGCCACCGAGCAGGCGCTGAAAGACAAACTCATGCCGGTGATGCCCGATTTCTACGCCGAAATTATCGAGCGCAGCGCCGACACATTTGCCTACGCCATCTACGACTGCCAGGTGCCCGCCTATCGGCGCGGGCGTGTGTGTCTGGCCGGCGATGCCGGTGCGTTTGCGCGCCCCCATAGCGGCGCCGGCGCCTTGAAGGGCATCAACGATGCCATCGCTCTCGGTGAGGCACTGCGGCGCGCCGATTCGGTCGAGGCCGCGCTCAGCGGCTGGAATACTGAACGCACCGCCGCCAATAACGAACTGGTGCGTTTCGGCAACCAGCTCGGCACGGCCTTCGTGACCGCCATTCCGGATTGGTCGGAGATGGACGTGCCGGCCATGGAGACCTGGTTCAATTCGGTGGTGACCATTCGCTCGGACTACATCGCCGCGCGCAGTTGAGCCGTGTAGGTGCGACAAATTCGCACATTCAAAAAAAGCCGGGCTCACTGGCGCGCCATTCAATGTGCGAATGAATTCGCACCTACAGTGCAGAGGCAGCCGCACTGCAAGCTCGTGTAAGCTTCGCTTTGAACTCAACCCGACTGGAATTCTCAACCATGAGCATCAAGGGCAAGGCGTATATCGCCGGCATCTATGAACACCCGACGCGCAAGGCCGAAGGTATCCCCATCGCGCAATTACACGCCGAAGTCGCCAAGGGCGCGTTGGAAGACGCGGGCCTCGGCATACGCGACGTCGACGCCTATTTCTGTGCCGGTGACGCGCCGGGCCTCGGCGGCTTGTCGATGGCCGATTATCTCGGCCTCGATGTGCGCCATAGCGATACCACCGAGACCGGCGGCTCGTCTTACCTCCTGCACGTCAATCATGCCGCGCAGGCGATTGCGACCGGCAAGTGCAAAGTTGCGCTGATCACCCTGGCCGGCAAACCACGCACCGGTGGCGCGCCGCCCGGGCGCCCGCCGATGGCGGTGCAGCCGCCCGACCTGCCGTTCGAAATGCCCTTCAAACCGACCGTGCTCAACATTTACGCGATGGTCGCGCGCCGCCACATGCATGATCACGGCACCACACCTGAACAACTCGCGTGGATCAAGGTGGCCGCGTCTCATCACGCCCAACACAATCCCCACGCCATGCTGCGCGACGTGGTCACGGTTGAAGATGTGGTCAATTCGCCTGTGGTGGCCGATCCCCTGCATCGCCTCGATTGCTGCGTGGTGTCGGACGGCGGTGGCGCGATCGTGGTCGTCGCACCGGAAATCGCCGCGCAACTGAAACGCCCCAAAGTCAGCGTGATGGGCGCCGGCGAAGCCATCAAACACATGGCCGGCGGACAGGTGGATTTGAGCTATTCGGCCGGCCAATGGTCGGCCGCAGCAGCCTTCGCCGAAGCCGGCATCAAACCCGGCGACATCAAATACGCCTCGCTCTACGACAGCTTCACCATCACTGTGCTCATGCAGATTGAAGACATCGGCTTCTGCGCGCGTGGCCAGGGCGGCCGTTTCGTCGCCGATGGCGGCTTGATCTCGGGTGTCGGCAAACTGCCCTTCAATACCGACGGCGGCGGTCTGTGCAACAACCATCCGGGCAATCGCGGTGGCATGACCAAGGTACTCGAAGCGGTACGCCAGTTGCGCGGCGAAGCACACCCGGCAGTGCAAGTGAAAAATTGCGATCTGGCGCTGGCCCACGGCACCGGCGGCTATCTTGGCACCCGGCACGGCAGTGGCACGCTGATCATGGAGAGGATGTAAATCATGAGCGACAAGAAAAAAGACGCCTTCACCGCCGACGTGGCGCTCGAGCCCTATTGGGAAGCAGCGCGCGCCGGCCGCCTGCTGCTGAAAATATGCGGCGCTTGCGGCAAGACCCATTATTACCCGCGCCCGCTGTGCCCGTTCTGCATGAGCAGCAATACCGAGTGGCTGGAGGCGAGCGGTGAAGGCAGCATCTACTCCTGGAGCGTTGAGCGGCGTGGCACACCACCCTATGCGATAGCGTTTGTGACGCTGCCGGAGGGCCCGACCCTGCTGACCAATATCGTCGATTGTGATCTCGACGCGCTGGCCA
>CAMCBY010000510.1 GCA_945873015.1 Klebsiella pneumoniae | reverse complement strand
TACTCATGGGCAGGATGACGAAACGACCACAGGAAAGAGATCGCCAGCGCCTCGACGCCCTGCGCCAACAGCGTACGTACTGCGCTGCGCACCGCTGCTTCATTCAGTTTCACCACCACCTCGCCGCGCACATCCACGCGCTCGGGGATTTCATGGATGAGACTGCGCGGCACCAGGGGATCGGGTTTGGTGGTCACCGAAAAACGCAGGGTGTCGGCGGCCGACAGGCCGGCGGCGCGACCGTGGGCGCGCATGATCAACAGCGCATCGCCATGTCCGGCGGTGGTCAGCAGGCCCACTTTTGCGCCGCGCCGTTCGACCACCACATTGGTCGCCACCGTGGTGCCGTGCGACAACAAAGCGGTGTCGGCCAGCAAGGCCCGCAGCGACAAACCGAGCGTGGCAGCGCCCTCACCGAGTGCAGTAAAAAACCCGCGTGAAAAATCATCAGGTGTAGAAGCGGATTTGGCCAGCGTCACGCGGCCTTGTGCATCGACGATGACGACGTCGGTAAACGTGCCGCCAATGTCGACACCACACAGATAACTCATGGAGTTTTATTCCGCGCGATGGGAGGCGCTGCTGCGATCCCAGCAGTCAGTCAGATTCGGCCGCGCCGCGAGCGCGGTGCGGTCAATCTTGAGGGGACCGGTGCGTGGCAGTTCGTCCATGAATTCCACATATCGCGGCAGCTTGAAATCCGATAAACGCTCCGCACACCACGCCACCACTTCTTCGGCATTGAGCTGGTATCCGGCGCGCAGCACCACATGGGCTTTCACTTCCTCGCCACGCATGGCGTCGGGCACCGCGATCACGGCCGCCTCCTCCACCGCAGGATGGCTCTGCAGACACTCCTCCACTTCCTCGCCCGAGACGTTCTCACCAGCACGACGAATGACGTTCTTGTGCCGCCCGACAAAATAAAACAGGCCCGCCGCATCGCGATAACCGAGGTCGCCACTGTGCACCCAGCCACCACGCAATACGCGTGCGGTCTCGGCCTCGTTCTTGAAATAGCCCAGCATCACGGCGCGATTGCGCTGCACCAGTTCGCCCACTTCACCGTCGGCCAGCACCTGATCGTTTTCATCGACCACCCGCACTTCGTTGTCGTCGCCCATCGGCCAGCCAATCTCACCGGCTTTGTAACCATGACCGGGGGCCGTCATGGTGCCGAGCGGGCCTTCCGCGAGCGCCCAGGTCGAGACGATGTCAGCGCCGAAGCGGGTGCGAAATTCGCGATAGATTGGTTCGGTGACATTGGCCAGCACCAGCCGTATCGGGTTGTCGGCATCGTCAGGGCGCGCGGGCTGCGCGAGCAGCATGTTGATGGCACCGAGCAACAGATTCACTTCAGTCGCGCCGTGACGCCGCACCGAGGCCCAGAAACCACTGGCACTGAAACGACGATGGATGATCACGCGCGCGCCGGCCCACACCGCAGCGAGGGCCGACCATACCAACGCGTTGCCGTGAAACAGGGGGAACACCGTCAGCAAACGGTCGTCGCTGCTGTAGCCCATACGACTGCACACCGCTTCGGCCTGCGCCACCGCGGTGTAATGGGAGTGGATGACGGCCTTGGGTCTGCCGGTCGAACCGGAGGTATACATGAAGGCAACCGGGTCCTGCGCTTGTGGACGCGCTGCCGGCGGCGTGTTCGATGCGACCGCCATCACCGTCGCCATAAGCGTCAACCCGGCGCGATCGCCCTCCCCCGCCAGCCAGATTTCACGCAGCGTCGCAAAGGCCGGGTTGCCGTTGGCAATGGCGTCGGCGACCACGTCCCAGCGTTCGCCATCCACTATCAATATGCTCGGTTCGGAATGACTGATGAAATATTCAATCTCCGGCAGCTTCGATTGCGTGACGATGGGCACGAAGATCGCTTGCGATCGCCCGACGCCATGATAGGTGACGATGTAATCGAGGTTGTTCTCCATGAACACCGCAACGCGATCGCCCAGCCCCACGCCGTGGGCATGCAGCGCATTGGCGAGGCGCGTCGCGCGTTCATCGAGCTCGCCATAGGTGAGATGTGTATCGTCCTCGCCCAATACCACCGCCAGGCGCTCACGGCCAAGCGCCGCGGCGCGCTCAAGTATCGCATCGGTGGTCCAGCTCACACTCACTCGTCATCGCTCCCAGGGGTTGCGCGCGAGTGTCGCAGCCCACCGCGGGGCGGCAATATTCCCCAAGCGGGGGGAGCGCTGTGCGGGTTGTGCGAGGCGGTCTAGGAAACGAGTTGCTGCACGCTGCGCAGGGCACTGCCATCGGCCCGCGCGATCAAACGTGTCACCGCACGGGTGGTGTCACCGAAGGTTGGCAACCAGCACGAATGGCGACCAAATCCACCGACCACCACGATCAAAAGGTCCTCTGGGGTTTTGATGATGGGTTTCATGTCGGCGTCGGGAAACAAATCAGTGAACATGCGCGCCATGCCACCGCGCTCCCACAATGCGCGCGGCAGACGCACCCGTTCGAACACATAGTGACGGATGGCATCCTTGCTCCAGCCGCCCGCCGCTAGAATCGCGGCATGTTCGGGGCCGAAGGCGATAGTCGGTTGACCGTACAGATAGGCGTTGTTGGCGCCCATGTCGCTCATCGCGCCTTCGAGGGTCGCGAGAATGCCGTCGGCGTGATCGCTTATATGATCGTTGAGATTGTGTGGCCCTTCGGCACCGGTCACGGTGACGGTCGAATCGGCTGGGTCGAAACCGTGCTCGACATGCAGCGGCGGCCACGGGCTCTCCGCTTCGTTCTCGGCCACACAGAAGGCGTATTTGGCTGGCTGACCCTGGGTGGAGCGATCCAGCACGCCCGGCGCCGCACCACCGACGTTGAGCAGAATCAGACGCACGGCGCGACCAATCGTGGCATTGGCGCGCACGCCCGGCCCGAACGCGCCATAACGCGCGTTGATGTTGAGTTCACGTGCGATTGGGCCGTTGACGATCACACAGGGCGCGCACGGATGGGTGGTGGCCTGCACCGCGAATAAATTGAAGGCCGGTTCCAGCATCGCCTCGACCGCCGCCAGCACCACCGGAAAATATTCCGGCCGGCAGCCGGCCATCACGGCATTGATGGCGAGGATCTCCGGCGTGACGATGCCGTG
>CAMCBY010000509.1 GCA_945873015.1 Klebsiella pneumoniae | reverse complement strand
ATATGTGTCCATCCTGATGCGCTGGCTGCCTTGGACGATGCCGCCAAGCTCTGTGAAAGCCTTGGCCACGACGTCATTCCGGTCAAACTCAAATTTGACCGCGCGGCATTGATGCCTATGACTTCATCGCCAGGCATACAATGACGATTGGACACGTATGCGGTTTCTTCAACGCAAGTGGTAACCCGGCGATGTCCGTGCCTCTGTACTGGAATACGGAAGGGCTGCCTCTTGGCGCGCATTTCGTCGGGCGCTATGCCGACGAAGCGACGCTGTTTCGTCTGGCGGCTCAGCTCGAAGCCGCCCGGCCTTGGATCACCAAACTACCACCTCATGTTGCGGGGAAAAATCATGCTTGAAAGCACGCTGTTCTATGGCGGAAATGTGATTTGCGTCGACCAGGCTTTTTCGCTCAAAGAGGCACTGCTCGTGCAGGGTGACCGTGTGCTGGCGACTGGGAGCACAGCTGAACTGCGTCGCATCCAGCAGCCCGGAACGCGGCAGGTAGACCTTGCGGGAAGAACTCTCATGCCAGGGTTCATTGACACCCATGGCCATGTTGGCCTGTTTGGCCTCGATGAACTGAAGGTCAACCTAACGGGAGCGACTAGCAAGTCGGAGATTCTGCAGCGGCTAGGCGCAGCAGCAGCGAAGGCGAAGCCCGGCGAATGGATAGTCTCAATGCCGATTGGCGACCCGCCGTACTTCCTGAACGCCGAAGCGCTGCGGGCTGCAGGTGAAGTGCCAAGCCGTCGAGAACTCGATGCCATCGCGCCCGATAACCCGCTATACATTCAGGCACCGACCAACCGCGTACCGAATTTTGCCGTGCTGAACAGTGCGGCCCTCAGCGCCTCCGGCATCACCGCGTCGACCGATGTTTCCCCCAACTCGCGCGTGGAAGTGATTGACGGTGAAATGACCGGAACGCTGAGCGGTGCAATGCAACCGTTATATAACCTCGATCCGCTTTATCAGCTCATCGAACGGGTAGCACCCAAGACCAACTACTCGGATGTGCGGGATGGTATTGCGCTTCTCGCGCCAAAGTTCGCGGCGTCCGGCACCACAACCCTGCTTGAAGCGCACCTGACAGATCCGGAAGAGCTGCGGGCCTACGCGGAACTCTTGAACGAGGGCCGTCTGCCACTTCGAATCTTCTACACCTTCGAGATCGATGGTAGTCAGTCACTCGCCGAAATTGAGCGCTACCTCAAGACGCTCCGCTTCGCCGCTAACGGGGGCTTTGGCAATTCGCAACTGAAAGTGATTGGTTGCAGCGTCGGCTTGGATGGCCCTTATTGGCACGGCGCCGCTTGCAACGACGCCCCGTATCTCGGGCCGTTTGGCGATATTGTCCATCCAGGACCGCTGATCCCGGTCGAGCACTACAGGGCAATTCTGAAGCTCGCGTCGGCGATGGGTTTCCGCATCCACGCGGAAGCCGCCGGCCGCGGTTCTATTGAGATTGCCTTGAGCGCGTTTGCGGAAATCGACCGGACCATGCCCATCAAGGACAAGCGTTACGTGCTCGAGCATTGCGAGTTTCCGACTACAGCGCAGATCGCAGAATGCAAGCGGCTCGGTGTTGCGCCCACGACCAGTACCAATTTCGTCTGGGGCAAAGGCACCGAGGTCTATCAGCAGCGACTCGGCGCCGAGTACGCGGAGCATGCCATCCCGCTCCGGGAGTGGTTAGATGGCGGAGTACCCGTTTCTCAGAGTACCGACTGGGGCCCGCATGAGGCGCTTTTTACATTGGGACAGTCGCTTGCTCGACGCGCAGGGTTGACCGGGCTCGTCGTGGGTGCCGGGCAGCGCATCACTCGTGAGGAAGCTATTCGCTGCTTCACCTGGAACGGTGCTTGGGCCCTCAAGATGGAAAACGAATTGGGCTCACTGGAAGCGGGGAAGAAAGCTGACCTCATAGTACTAGATGCCGATCCGCTGACCTGCGACGAAGATGAGATCAGAGACATAGGCGTGTTGATGACGATGCTGGATGGGAAGGTGGTCCATGGCGACCTGTAGGTCGGCCAGGGAACTCGTTCGAACTTTGTTACGTGGTTAGTTGCCAGTCGGGTTGCCACGTCGAACCCGTGCGTGCGACATGGAATTGGCAACCTGCTCAAGGCACCAGCAAGCGGCCAGGTATCCAGGCATCGGCAGCCAATCCGGTCTCAATCCCCAACGCGTGCGACCGTACTAACCGCCATGCGCCTCGACCGAATGTTCTGATTTGGCTCGAAAGTGGTCGACAGGCGTCTCGTTTGCTGATGCGGGCGGCTCCGCACGGATAGGGCGAATAATCCGGCCGTCAAACAGCGTGGGTTCGTCCAACGTCGATCGAAATGTTCAGGCGACGGGGGGCACTCCATAAGTGGCTCACTTTTCGGCCGGCGCCAACAGTTATGTCTTAATCGCGGCGCGACCGTTCAGCGCAGCAAACTGAAGCAGTTCCTGAGCTCGGCTACGAATAGTGTGGGTTGCTCGAATGCGGCGAAATGTCCGCCGCGATCCAGTTCGTTGTAGTAGATCAGATTCTGGTAGCGCTCCTCGCACCATCGCCGCGAGGCGCGAAAGATTTCCTGCGGATAGATGCTGACACCGGTAGGCATGGCTATCGGCGTGTGATCGCCGATGAGGGTCGCAAAGGATTCCCAGCAGATACGGGCGGACGACGCACCCGTCGCCGGCAACCAGTAGAGCATGACGTTGTCGAGTAGTTCGTCGCGCGTGAGCGCGTTCTCCGGATGGCCATGACAATCCATCCACGCCCAGTATTTTTCGACTATCCACGCGCACAGCGCAGTCGGCGAATCGACGAGGCCGTAGCCTATAGTCTGTGGTCGCGTGCTATGCACCTTGGCGGTGCCGTAGTCCCAGTCGAAGTAGCGCTGAATGCGAGCCAGCGCAGCGCGCTCCTGGTCAGTGAGATCAGACATTACAGCCGAGCTCGGCGACACCAGCGGCAGATTAACGTGTATCGCCTGGCAATGCTGCGTTTCACTCAAGGCGATGCTATGGGTCACGGCAGATCCCCAGTCGCCACCCTGCGCGACGTAATTGCGATAGCCGAGCCGCGCCATTAACTGGCCCCATGCACGTCCGATACGCTGTATCGTCCAACCGGAGA
>CAMCBY010000508.1 GCA_945873015.1 Klebsiella pneumoniae | reverse complement strand
GGCGTCTCGACGGCGCGCTTGAGGGTAGGGTCATCGCGGCAACTCCCACCGCTGCGTAGCGACTCGGTATAGTGCCCGCCATGAGCACCCTCCCCGGCCATTCCGCCCCTGTCGTTGTCACCGAAAGCGAGCTGCTGGCGTTGGTCGATGCAGTGGCGGGCGAACTGCACCGCGGCCATCGCAGCCTGCGCGGGGCGCGCCTCGACACCTCGCTTGAGCGCGATCTGGCCATCGACAGTCTGGCACGGCTCGAACTTGGCATCCGCATCGAACGGCGCTTTGGTCAGACCCTTGCCGACCAGCACCTGTTCGAGGCCGAGACGCCGCGTGACCTGTTGCTGGCCCTGGCGGCCGCGCAGGGCGTGACACACATCGAATTCGCTCACCGCGATGAGCGCAGCGTAGCGCCGGATGGCGAGGTCGGCGCCGCGCACCACGCAACCAATCTGGTCGAGATGCTGGCTTGGCACGTCGAGCAGCACGGCGCGCAGCGCCATATCGAATTGTTCGAGGATGCCGGACAAGGCGACGTGTTGAGCTATCAAGCGCTATGGCACGGCGCCGCGCAGGTCGCCTGCGGCCTGCAACGCGGCGGGCTCGAGGTCGGCGCGCGGGTCGCCTTGATGCTGCCGAGTGGCAGCGATTATTTTTTTGCTTTCTATGGCGTGCTGCTGGCGGGCGGCGTGCCAGTACCGATTTATCCGCCGGTGCGGCGCGCGCAACTCGAAGAACATCTGCGCCGCCAAGGCCGCATTCTGGCCAATGCCGAGGCCGCCGTACTCATCACCACCGAAGATGCGCTGTTGGTGGCGCGGCTGTTGACCGCGGCGGTTGCGACACTCGGCACCGTCACCACCGTCGCCGAACTCAGCAGTCATGGTGCACAGTTCGAGCGCGCCGCGCCGCCGCCCGAGGCGCTCGCGTTTCTGCAATACACCTCCGGCAGCACCGGCGACCCCAAGGGCGTGATGCTGTCCCACGCCAATCTGCTCGCCAACATCCGCGCCGACGGCCAGGCCCTCGCGGTCAGCAGCAAGGATGTGTTCGTCAGCTGGCTGCCGCTCTATCACGACATGGGGCTGATCGGCGCGTGGCTGGGCAGCCTGTATCACGGCGTGCCGCTGGTATTGATGTCGCCACTGACTTTTCTGGCGCGGCCGCAACGCTGGTTGTGGGCCATTCACCGCCATCGCGGCAGCTTGTCGGCGGCGCCCAACTTCGCCTACGAACTGTGTGTATCACGCATCGCCGAACGCGATCTCGAGGGTCTCGATCTCAGCAGTTGGCGGCTTGCTCTGAACGGTGCGGAAGCCATCAGTCCGCACACCATGTCCGCCTTCATCCAGCGTTATGCGCGTTATGGTCTGCGCGGCGACGCCATGCTGCCGGTGTACGGTCTGGCCGAAAGTGCGGTCGGGCTGGCCTTTTCGCCACTCGGGCGCGGCCCGCGTATCGATATCATCGACCGCCAACTGCTGGCCCGTGACGGCCGCGCCGAAGTGGCTCCGGCTGGCATGCCCGATGATGCCACGCGCAGCGTGGTGGCCTGCGGCGTGCCGCTCGCACGGCACGAGATTCGCGTGGTTGATGACGGGCGGCGCGAACTGCCGGAGCGACATGAAGGGCATGTGCAGTTTCGCGGTCCTTCGGCGACCAGCGGTTATTGGCGTAATGCGCAGGAAAGCGCGCGACTGATCGGTGCCGACGGCTGGTTGGACAGTGGCGATCGCGGTTACCTGGTCGCTGGCGAGTTGTATCTCACCGGTCGCGTCAAGGACATCATCATTCGCGCCGGCCGCAACATCTATCCGGCCGAACTCGAAGACGCCATCGGTGCACTGGACGGTGTGCGCCGCGGCCATGTCGCAGTGTTTGGTTCGCCCGATCCGATGACCGGCACCGAACGCGTGGTGGTGCTGGCGGAAACGCGCAAGCGCAATGCCGAATCACGCGCCGCCCTGGAAAGCGCCATCAAGGCATTGGCGGCGGATCTGATCGCCACGCCCCCGGAAGTGGTGGTGCTGGCGCCGCCCAATACCGTGTTACGCACCTCCAGCGGCAAAATTCGCCGTGGCGCCTGTCGCGCACTTTATGAACAGGGGCGCATCGGTGCGCAGGCCAGCGCCGTGTGGTTGCAGATCGCGCGGCTCGCCGTGGCCGGCATCGGCCCGCAGTGCGCACGCGCGTGGCGCAACGCCAAAGCGTGGCTCTACTCCGCCTACGCATGGTGCCTGTTCGTACCATTGGCGACGGCGGCCTGGCTGCTCGCGATGCTGCCGTTGCCGGCGCGCTGGGTATGGCGTGGCGCACGTGGACTGGCGCGCCTGCTGGCGTTCTTGAGCGCCACACCGGTGCGCGTCAGCGGCCTGTTTGAAGTGCCCGCGGTGGGCGAAGCGGCGGTGCTGGTGGTTAACCACCAGAGTTATCTCGATGGCATGCTGATGCTGGCCGTGCTGCCGCGACCACCGCGTTTCCTGATCAAGGCTGAATTGCAACAGTCCGCCGCGCTGGGCCGTCCGCTCGCGCGCCTCGGCGCGCTGTTCGTCGAACGCTTTGACGCGCGCGGCGGCATCGCCAGCATGCGAGTGGCGGCGGCGGCGTTGGCCGCCGGCGAATTGCTGGTGATTTTTCCGGAAGGCACCTTCAAGCGTATGCCCGGCGTGTTGCCGTTTCATATGGGCGCGTTCACCGTTGCCGCCCAGGCACGGGCACGCCTGGTGCCGATTGCCATCAGTGGCACCCGCACAATCCTGCGCTCCGGATCGTGGTTCATACGGCACGGCCAGATCGCGGTCATCGCCGGCACCTCACAACAGGCGAGTGGCTCCGGCGAAGTGTGGCAGCAGTCGCTGGCCCTGCGTGACGCGACGCGCGCCCACATCCTCGCCCATTGTGGCGAACCGGATCTCGCCTATGAATCAAACGCGGTGACCGCCGACTGACCCCCTCCCCGTATCGGTAGCCTTGTCAGCGCAGGTGCGCTTCCCGTTCAATAAAGCGCGCCCTGGCGCGCCTGATGAGGAAGACAGACATGACCGTTACGCTCGAAGCTCTGGCCGCACGCCTTCAGGTGCTCGAAGATCAGGAAGCCATTCGCCACACCTGGCGCGACTACTGCAAATGTCTTGATAGCGAT
>CAMCBY010000507.1 GCA_945873015.1 Klebsiella pneumoniae | reverse complement strand
GCCGGAATTGCACAAGTGGCAGACCACGCCGATGTCCGAGCCGAACATGCTCGATATCCGCGCGGCTTGAGGGGAGAGTTCGGCGGGAGTGTGCGAGTGAGTTCGCACACTCGTCGCCGTCGCGCGCTTTAACACCGAGCCTATCAACGCTACGAAAGCGCCGACCAACTCGTACCCGCAGGGCACCTTGTAGGTGCGAATTTATTCGCACATTCCTGCAATTCAAAACATCAACGCAAAATCTTGTAGATGCTATTGACCGGCTTCTCGAACACCTTCTTGACCATCGGTTCGAACAACTCGAGACTCAGCCCCGGTTTGTCGGCATCAAACGCCGGGTCATCATACTTGGCGATGAATTCCTCAGTCTGATCATAGAAAGCCGTGCCGCGAAATTGATCGCGCATGTTTCTATCCATGCCTAGGTGATGGAAGAAGTTGTACCCTTGGAAGATGCCGTGATGTTTGACCATCCAGTGATTGGCTTCTGACACATAGGGATAGAGGATGGCGGCCGCCACGTCGGGATGATTGGCCGAGCCCAGCGTGTCGCCGATGTCATGCAGCAGGGCACACACCACATATTCGTCATCACGGCCATCGGCGGCGGCGAGTTCGGCGGTTTGCAGCGAGTGCTGCAGACGGTCTACCGGAAAACCACCGTAGTCCGCATCGAGCAAACGCAGATGGGTGAGAATACGATTCGGCAGGCCGGCAAAAAAATGCCGGTGTTCATCACAGATCACCTGCCAGTCGTCCGCGCTGCTGGTCGAGAGTGATTTGAAGTTCGGACGCGAGACTTCAAGGGTATTGGGATTGGCGGCCATGGGCTGTCCTTTAAGCGACGTGCGCTTCGACGGAGATGTTGGGGCGCTGTTGTATGGTCTGCAGTACCACGCAGTAACGTTCGCTGGTGGTGACGATTTTTTTCAAGGTTTCTTCCGGCGCGTCGCCGGCGATATCAAACACCAGGCGGATGTCACGGAAGCCTACCGGTGCGTCCTTGGCGACGCCTAAGGTGCCGCGAAAATCGAGATCGCCTTCCGCGCGCACGGTCGATTTGGTGAGTTTGACGCCAAACGCCGTGGCCACCGCCTGCAGGGTCACACCGGCACAGGCCGCCAATGCTTCCAGCAGCATGTCGCCGGAACAAGCCTGGGTGCCCGGGCCGCCGGTAGCGGGATGCAGACCCGCCTCAATCATGCCTTTGCTGGTGGATAGTTTGCACGCCACGCCATCGACGCCATTGGATTCGGCGGACAAGGTGATCAGCGCCGCCTCAGGCTGCGTGCGGTATTGATCTTTCAGCGGCGCCTGCAGCGCTTTTAATGATTCGGAATCCATGGAGCCTCCCGGGGCGTTGACGGGTTGGGGTAAGTGTCAGCGCATGGTACGGAAGCGCTCGGTGGCAAGCAATTTGAGCGTTGCCATGTGCAACCGCGCTTTGCGCCCGGCATGAGTGCAGCCAGTGTGGCTGTTACGGTTGCGGCCCCCACGGTGCCGACACCATCAACTGATTTTCCTGGGCGTGCAGCAATGGACGGATCTGTTTGGCGAAGCCGGCGAAATCGGGATTGCCATACAGGCGTTTCCAGAAGTCGCGTCTTGCGGCGTCGTCCTCGAAGCGCCAGATGTGTATCAACTGATGCAGGGGGCCGGTGTCGCTGATGAAATAGCCGACCAGATTTTTGCTGAAGCCGCCGGCTTCGAACATCGGGTAGCCGACTTCGGAATAGACCCGAATGACTTCCTGCATCTGGCCAACGATCACGGAATAAGTGCGACGCTCGTAAATGCTCATGGGGGGCTCCCTGGAAAAGTGTGTGGGATACGCGCCGCCGCTGCGGCGCGGGTGTTGAATGCGCCTCGCCTGACTCAGCCAAACACAGGCAAAGTTTCAAACTCGCCTTTCAGTACCGCTTTGGCCGCGCCTGGCTGCAGCCACTTGTCGATGGCGGTCGCATACACGCGCCGGAAGTCGGTGGTGTAGACCAGATTGTCGCCTTCATCGAGGGCGGTCAGGCTGACCGGCTGGCCATAATGGCCGCCGCGCACCTTGCTGCCGACCATGAACATGTTGTTGGCCGCGCCGTGATCGGTGCCGAGGTTGGTGTTTTCCGGTGCGCGTCGGCCAAACTCGGAGAACACCATGGTGGTCACGCGGTCAGCCTGGCCGAGGCGTTCGAGGTCGCGCTGGAAACCATGGATGGCATCGGCCACGTAACTCAACAGGCGCTGATGCAGATCGGGTTGCTGCACGTGGGTGTCGAAGGCGTTATTGCGAAAGGCCAGGTAGTAGATTCGCGCCGGCAGGCCGGCGGCAATGCAGGCCGCGACCTTGGGCAATTGGGCCGGCGCGAGGCCGTAGTCTATCGGCGTTTTGTATTTGGCCCAGGCGTCGCGCACCAGTTGTGAGGCCTGATCGGCGCTGTGCGCCACTTGGTCGAGATAGGCAAGACTGGCGTTGCCGGTTGCGGACTTCGATACATGGTCCAGCATCGCGCGTTCCTGCTTGAAGCCTAAACGCTGAAAGCGCTCCGGTTCATCGAACACCACCGGCGTATGCACCTGACTGCGCACCGCGAGGCTCTGGGTGGTGTCGACATTGACCAGATAGTTCGGCTGCGGCTTAGGCGCGAGTGTATCGGCAAGGCGTCCGCACCAGCCGTATTCGTCGCCCGAATTCGGCGCGGCGGTGTGCCAGTAGGCCATCGAAGTGAAGTGCGAAAATGACGGTTGTTCATAACCCGCCCCATGCACGATGGCGAGGCGCCCGTCATTCCACAACCGCTGCATGCCGAGCATGCCAGGGTTGAAGCCGAAGTGGTCGTCGAGCTTGAGCAGCTTGTCCTTTTTGATCGCGATGCGCGGACGCAGCTTGTAATAGGTGTCATCGGCGTAGGGCACGATGGTATTCAAACCATCGTTGCCGCCCGACATCTCAAACACCACCAGAATGCGCTCATTGGCGGCACTGTCGGCCGCCAGTGCATGTTGGAAAATCGAAGGCACGGCACCGGCGACCAGACTGCCGCCACCGAGGGCGGCGAGACGGGTGAGGAGTTGGCGGCGATTCATCATGATGTTGGTCCTCAGCCTAACTGATACTCGGGGCGGCTCAGTAGCATGTGCAGCAGCACG
>CAMCBY010000506.1 GCA_945873015.1 Klebsiella pneumoniae | reverse complement strand
CCCTTCGATGTCTTGTGGGTCAGACTTCAGTCTGACATTCCAATGCGCCACGCAGGACCGTAGGTGGGCACCGTGTCAGGCTGAAGCCTGACCCACAATGCGCAGACCGTGACCGATGTTGTTGTCGGCGGTGCGTTCAGACGGAAATTACAGCAGGCCCTGGAAGGGTTGAACATCGACGACGGTATCGGCCGGCACATTGCCGGTATCGACGCCGAGCATGATGAAACAATCGGCGCTTGCCATCGAATACAGGATACCTGAGCCCTGATCGCCGGTCGCCGTGACACGCAGTTCGCCGTCGGCGTCACGACTCAGGATGCCACGCTGAAACTCCATGCGGCCGGGGCGCTTTTTCAACACCGCGGTGGTGCGTGCCTTGATCAAGAGCGGCGGCGTTGCGACCGTGCCGGCCATCTTGAACAGCGCTGGCTGCACAAAATGATAGAACGTCACCATCACCGATACCGGGTTGCCTGGCAGACCGAAAAAGCGCGCCTGACCGAGCGAACCAAAGGCCAGTGGCCGGCCGGGTTTCATCGCCACTTTCCAGAAGCGCACTTCGCCGATGGTGGCGAGCACTTCCTTGATGTAATCCGCTTCACCGACCGACACCCCGCCTGAGGTGATGACGACGTCGGCAATTTGAGAGGCTTCGCGTAACGCACTTTCCACTGCGTCGCGCCGGTCGCGCACCACGCCCATGTCGATGATCTCGACTTCACTGCGTTTGAGCATGGCGTTTAAGGTGTAACGGTTGCTGTCGTAGATCTCGCCCGGTCCGAGGGTTTCACCGATGGAGCGCAGTTCGTCGCCGGTTGAGAAATACGCCACGCGCACGCGCCGCCGCACCGTGACCTCGCCGATGCCGAGCGAGGCAATCAGTCCGAGATCGGGTGGCACCAGGCGCCGCCCGCCGGCCAGCGCCAATTGCCCGGGTTTGAGGTCTTCGCCCGCAGCACGCACGTTCTGACCACACTTGTGGTGGCCATCGAGTTCAACCTCGTCGCCGTGCACGGCAACATGTTCCTGCATGACCACGGTGTCGGTGCCGGTCGGCATCGCGGCGCCGGTCATGATGCGCACCGCTTGACCGAGTTGCGCGGTGCCGCTGAACGGTCGGCCGGCGAAGGCGCTGCCGATCACTTTTAAGCGCGCGGTGCCGCTGGCCGGCAGGCTGTCGACGCTCACGGCGTAACCATCCATCGCTGAATTGGTGTGGGCCGGTACCGCAAACGGCGAATACAAAGGCGCGGCCAGCACGCGGCCAAGCGCACTGCGCAGCGCCAGACATTCATGACCGCCGACCTCGGTGACCTGCTCGAGAATGCGCGCGAGCGCCACTTCGCAACTCAGGGAGTTGGGGTCGAAGTCGTCGTCACAGCTTGGATCGCGAATAACCATGTTCGACACCTATGTTCTGGCGTGGTCACTGCGCATGTCGTTCAGCGTTGCGCAATGGTGAATGATAAAAGCCGCGATGCCTCGGGCATCGTTAAGCGCAAACATCGGCACCGTCGCATCCGGTAGTGGCGATTGATTGCTGGCGATGGCGAGCACGGTGTCATCGGTCGGTGCCGCCAAGGCGCCGGTGAGATCGTAACGATGCAGTGCCAGTTTGGGGAAGTCTTCGAACTTGAAACCCTCCACCAACACCAGATCAAGGCTGCGCAACTGCAGGTGCCGCACCAGGGTGGTGAAGTCATCGCCATCGCTGGCGGGTGCATCGACCATCAGCGCCCAGCCCGACGGTGAGGCCAGCAGCATCTGTTGGGCGCCGGCGGTGCGCAGGGTGTGGCTGTCCTTGCCCGGTTTATCGATGTCGATATTGTGATGGGTGTGTTTGATGCAGGCCACGCGCAGACCGGCGGCGCGCAGACACGGCAACAGTGCACGCAGCAAGGTGGTTTTGCCGGTGCCGCTGTTGGCCATCACACCGAGCACGGGTACGCCGTCGATGGTGGTTCTCATCGTGGTTGCATCTTGTCGGCTGCTGCGGCGAGGTCGTCGGGCGTGTTGATGTTCATGAAGCCGGCGCGCTCGCCTTCGTAATCAACCTCGACCAGCGTATGGCCCCGATACCACGCATCGGTTTTGCGTCCACCCGCGCGCAAAAACTCGAGCAGCGATGGCGCAAGGTGGGTGGCGAGCAAGGCGAATACCGGTTGCAGGCCATCGGCCGTGCGCGCGACCGCGATGTCCGCGTGGTGCCGAAGCGCGGCTTCGCGCAACCCGCCGACCAGGGTCATCGGCAGGAAGGGACTGTCGCACGGCGCGACCGCCAGCCACGGCGTGGTGGCGTTGTGCATGGCGGCGGCAATGCCGGCCAGCGGACCGGCGGCGTCGCCGACACTGTCGTCGACCACGCGCGGGCAATACTGGCGATAGATCTCATGATTACGGTTAATGCTCAACAGCAGTTCATCGACCTGCGGCGCGAAACGTTCGATGACATGGGCCACCAGCGGCCGCCCGTCGAGGTCGACCAGACCCTTGTCGATGCCACCCAGGCGCCGGCCGATACCGCCAGCGAGGATGCAGCCGGTGATCTCGCTCATGAGTGGCGCGGGCTGTCGGGCCGAGCGCTATCGCGCCGCAGCGGCACAACCTGAGCGGTGCCGCGCGTGGGTGGCGTGAGGCGGCCGGCTTCGAGATGCAGGTGATGATCGACACGCGCCAGCAGCGGCGCCGGATCGTGGGTCGCGAATACCACGCTGGTGCCGCGCTCACGCAGCGCACCGAGCATGTCGTGCACCTGACGACGATGTTCAGCGTCGAGGTTGGCGGTGATCTCATCAAGCAGCAGCGCATTCGGCGCGAGCACATAGGCGCGCGTCAGCGCCACGCGCTGCTGTTCACCCAATGACAACGCGCGCGCCGGCCGGGTCGCCAGCGCTTCAAGCCCTGCCCAGGCCAGGGCCGCCTGCACTTCAGCGTGACGGGTGGCCAGCGTCTGGCCACGCACGCGCAGGCCATAGGCGACGTTCTGCGCAACGCTGCTATCGAACATATAGGGCGTCTGATGCAGATACACATGGCGACCGCGACAGAAACGCGCCGCCTCGCGGCAGGACATCGACATGCCGAGGCCGTGAAAGACGCCGCTGTCGGCGACACTGAGGCCGGCCAGCACTTTCATGAGACTGGTCTTGCCGGCGCCATTGGC
>CAMCBY010000505.1 GCA_945873015.1 Klebsiella pneumoniae | reverse complement strand
TGAGTCGCATCTTCGCGCCAGTCCGGCGCGCCAGGCATGATTGGCTGGCCCCAGGTGGCGACCACTTCAACCTTATAACCAACCGGCACACGCACTTCGTTCACCACCGGTGCGCGGATGGCAGGGATGCTGTCGAAGCCGATGCCGGCAAAACCGTTCACGGCGGCTACCGGTGC
The DNA here is from genome assembly GCA_945873015.1 of Klebsiella pneumoniae. Taxonomy (GTDB): domain Bacteria; phylum Pseudomonadota; class Gammaproteobacteria; genus JADJYF01. The sequence goes on along the minus strand of CAMCBY010000505.1, from coordinate 2,991 downwards.
GGCGCTCGCAGCGCTCGGGAATACGCTCATACCCATGCCGCCGGCGACCGAAGCAACCGCAGCGGCGCTCACCGACTGACGCAGAAACTGGCGGCGCGAGGAATCGACCTCGGCAATAACGTCGCGGATGGACGGGTTGTTCGAAGGGTTGATGGTCAAATCGTTACGTGGGTGTTTTGGCCCTTTCATCAGGTCTCGCTCCTTGGTCTCTCGGGTGGCAGAAGGGTGGCGCGCCCGCAGCGGGCCGGGGCGCTTAGCGCGAGACTAATAGGGATGAGTTACATGAGAGCGAACAAAAATTAACGAATGAAAGGCAATCGCGTGACTGCCGCGAGACGATCGTGAGCGCCAGCCGGCAGCGGCAAAACGCCCAGGGTGCGACAGACCGGCAGCGCGCTGCTGCCGGTCAAAAGCGTGTGTAGAGCGGTTATCAGTCGCCCGGTATGGCGTCCTTGGCAAGCGCTGCAACTTCGGCGGCGTGTTTGGCCTGCATGGCTTCGATGGCCGCTTGCTGTTCAAGCTTGAGCCGCTCACGCAACTTGCGCGCGTGGGCGACCGCATTCAGTGTGCCGCGGCTCTGGCCCTGAAATTCCGGCATCACATACTTGGCGAGAAGTTCGTAGCTGCGACGAGTCGCAGCGGTATTGGCCCACTCGTGGGCGAGCAAAAGGAAGGTGCCAAAGCCACCGTTTGATTGCGCCAGGAGGCGCTCAATCTGTTGTTTGCAGTCGTCGGGCGTGCCAATCACGCCGGTGCCGGAATCCATCACATAGTCAATCATCTCGCCGACCTCATTGCCGGCAAGATTCATCTGCGGCAGGCCGGCGACGGTCTGAAAATAACGGAACCATGAAGCGATGCCGTATTCAACATCGCGACGCGCCTGATCACGTGTCTCTGCGCAATGCATCATGCCGACCAGACGCCACTTGGCGCGATCTGCGACCTGACCAAACTGTTTCGCGCGTTGCTCCATGACATCCCAATGCAGTGACAAAGCATCGAAACCCGCGGCCTGGGTCGCGCCCAATGACAACAGGCCGACGCCGTGTTTGCCAGCGAGTCGCGGGCCCGACGGCGAGACCACCGCCGCCACCGCGCAGTCGAACAAGGGATTGGAATAGGGCCGCAGATGCAGCTGCGCCTCGCGCAGATCCCAGCGACTGTTCTTGAAAGTAACCGGCTCTTCGCTGGTCAGAAGACGCATGATGATGTCGAAACCCTGTTCGAGAAGATCGCGCGTCTCGCTCTGTTCAATGCCAATCATGGCGGCGTCGGTCGGCAGTGAACCGGGTCCCGCGCCGAACATGATGCGGCCTCGGGTCATGTGATCGAGTTGCACGAGGCGTTCTGCGACCCACAGCGGGTTGTGGTAACCGACGCTGATGACGCCGGTGCCAAGACGAATATGGCGAGTGCGCTCGGCCGCGGCGGCGATGAAAATTTCGGGCGAGGCGATGATCTCACTGCCGGCCGAATGATGTTCACCTACCCAGGCTTCGTCATAACCCAGGTGATCGAGATGGGTGACCAGTTCAAGGTCGCGCTCGATGGCCAGCGTCGGGTTCTCGCCGGCGCGGTGAAAGGGTGCGAGAAAAATGCCGAAGCCAAGCCGATCAGTCATGACGGTTCTCCTGTGGTGAGCGCGTTTGCAGCGCGCAGTATAGCCACCGCAGCCGCGTTACCGGTGCGCTATACGCAGGGGGTTCGTCACTTGAAAAGACGCGCTGCCGCGCGCGGGCACTCAGTGCTGGCGAGTGTCTTGTCCATCGCGCCGCCGTGTGCGGCCGGCACGCGCCGCGACTCCCATCAGCACCGCCGCCAACAGCGCTTGTGCATACAGCGGAAAACCGAGCTGGTGAGTAGTCATCGTGACCGGCGGCGCGGGCTCGAACGTGACCGTCAGTCGCGGCCGGTCGCTGGTCGCAGCGCTGCTGCGACTTACCAGTCGGCGCGCCTTCTGCGATTCCTCCGGGCCTTCGGGGCCGAGCAATATCCAGCCGTGGTTGCTTGCCGGTGTGGCATGCCAGGCAGCGACGTCGGCGACCAGCGCAGGGTTGGAGGGAACCACTTTTGCACCGAAACTGTCGAGCGCGAAACGCGCGCTGGGCGCGGCAACGAAGTCACCGCCAGGTGTGGTCCAGACCGGGCCCGGCGCACCGGGTGGCGAGCCCCAATAACGATGTGACCAGGTGGCATCGGCGGCACTTGCAAGGTCACCGCCGCCGCCAGTGCCCGCGCTGGTGCTGCCCTCACCCCAGTCGGCCTGCAGCCGATGCAGTCGTCCCTCATCTTCAAGACTCGCGCTGAAACCGACGCGGTTGACCACGAAAGTTAAGCTCGCGGCAGTAATCGTCGCGCCAGGGGGTAGCGCGGACAAGTCGAAACGCAACAGACTGCGTCGTGGCGAGCCGCTGGCTATGGGGCCGACAAACAGGAAATCGCTGGCGCCCGTGCCGTAACTCGTCGCATCTTCGTAGAGGGTGGTGTCGGCGATTGGCTCGAAGACCTGCTGCTCGGCGTGTGCCGCACCACTTGCGAGGACCAACATCGTGCTGCCTGCAATCGCCGCGAGCGTCTCGCGCCTATTCAATCTGCAGCCAATGGCTAAGCGCAGCCACAGACTCGCCGTGTTTATTCCCTTCACATGCGCCTCCCAACTTTCGCCAACTTGCTGCCAAGTTAATGGCGCGCGATGACGGACTTGAGATCAGACGATGATGGTGACAAGACCACGCGGTGACGGTGACGGGTCAGTTGCGCTACAAGCGCGATGCGCCGTGCGGCGGGTCAGCGTGGGCCGTCTGTCATGTGCTCGTCGCAACTCGGCCTCAAGCTGGCCGCCGTGCGACGCTTGCGCGCGAATCCGATGCCCCTCTAAATGCGCCGACCACACCGCCGACATGTCTAGCGTGACGCTCCAACGAGGATTTCTGATCTCGTTCCCGCTCGTCTACGTGGCGTTTTATCTGGTCTATCTGTGCGTGCCCG
>CAMCBY010000504.1 GCA_945873015.1 Klebsiella pneumoniae | reverse complement strand
GTCGGCACCTTCCGCTGTATCGCCAAATCGGCGGCCGGCATGCTGCCGCTCGAGCCGCTCGATGAATTCGGCGAGCGCGGTGTGATCATCAACACCTCGAGCGTCGCGGCCGAGGACGGCCAGATTGGTCAGGCGTCCTATTCCGCCTCCAAAGCCGGCGTCATCGGCATGACTCTGCCGATCGCGCGCGATCTCATGAACGACGGTATTCGCGTCAATACCATCCAGCCCGGCATCTTCAACACGCCGCTGCTGCAGGGCGCGCCGGACAACGTCAAGGCATCGCTGGCGGCCTCGGTGCCGTTCCCCAAGCGCCTCGGCGCGCCGGACGAATTTGCCCATCTGGTGCTGGCGATGGTCGAGAACGGTTATTTTAATGGCGAGTCAGTGCGTCTCGACGGCGCGATCCGCATGGCGCCTCGCTGAATGCCGAGAGGCGGCGTGCGTGACGAAGTTGACGATTGCTTACGTGACAAACGCTGCCGAACTGCACTTTAATTCGAGTATTGAATGCCGTGGCGCGCGAGCCCACGGCCTTGCCCTCGGGCAGCCCGCGCGGCGTGTCCCGCTGCAACCTGGACGGAAGCGACGATGGAGAGAATCAAGGAGGCGCTGAACGCGGCGCGTGCCGAACGCGATCGCCGGATACACGACGGTGATATCGTCAACGGCGTGGCGCGCAGGCTGCGACTGTTTTCCAGCTTCGAGCATCTCGGCGAGGATGCCCGGCGCGCAGTGGTGGCGGTCGGCGAAGTGTTGGACATCGACAGCGGCGAGGCTATTTGCAGCCTGGGTGAGCGCGACGAACGGGTGAATTATCTGCTCGAAGGCATGGTGCGCATCGAGACCGCCGATGGCAGCACCCGTGACCTGCACGCCGGCGACGGCCCGGCCCGCCATGCGCTCGACGAACCCGGCTACAAGGTTGCGGCTATCGTCGCTACCCATCCGTGCCGCGTATTCCGCATCGATCCCGCAAATTTGCCCGGCACGCCGGTGGCCGGCAGTGCCGACCCTGCGGCGACCCACGCCTATGCTGATACCTTTTCCGGCCAGCAACTGGCGATGCTGGTCGGCGCACTGCGTAACGAACATCGCGGCCTGAACGGAGTGGCCTCGGCGCCGGCCGCGAGCCCGGAAGTGACGGTCGGTGACCGCACCCTGGGACTCGATATCGAAGTGCCTGATCTCGATTCGACCCGCCATCCGCCCTTGCAAAGAGATGAGCCCGAAAGCACCGTCGCCAGCAGCCCTCCGCAAGTGGCGGTCGTCGCCAGCCCGCCAGCCGACCCTTTGCTCGGTATGACGCGCGCGTTTGAGGCCGAGCTTCGCCGTTATGTCGACGGTATCCGCCTCGAAGAACGGGCCCGCGCCCAGACCAAACTCAAAGGCTACGCCGAGAAGCTCAAGTCCCAGGCCGAGGAGCAGTTGCGGGCCAGGGTCAAGGCGGTCAAGGCGCGTTTTGAGCAAGCCAATGTCAGCCGCGAGCAGGACATCCGCAAACGCTACGAGCAACTGCTGGATCTGGCCAATCGGTTGACACGGCAGAAGGCCGAGATCAGTCAGGCCCGTCAGCAAATCGAAGAAAAATTGAAACGCGCCGAGACCCTGCACCGCGAACTGGCTGAACTCGGCGGTGTGGTCAGTGGCCACCTCGATGAAATCGACGGCATGCTGCCGCTCGATGACAGTGAGTTCCAGCACGGGCTGACGGTCGGCGTCGAGGGTCAGGATGCCAGTCAGGCAGGTACGCCGGACACGCCTCCCTACGCGGTCGGCCACTGAGCAAGACCGCGGGCACGCCGCAACCCACCTGTAGGTGCGAATTTATTCGCACATCCAGGCGCGGCTCCAGGCCCGGTTTCGGCACCAAAAGTGCGGATAAATTCGCACCGACCGAGACGTGCGCAACACAGTGAGACCGCTCCTAGTGAATGTCCGGGCGATTCGGCGTAGGCTCCAATCAGCCCCTCTCATTACAAGAAGATAAGCCCGATGTACGAGACCTTCTATGGACTGAAGGCCAAACCCTTCAGTCTGCTGCCGGACCCGGCCTACTTGTATCACAGCCGCCAGCATCAGGTGGCTCTGTCGCTGCTCGAATACGCGGTCAATAACCAGCTCACCGTGTCGGCCATGAGCGGCGAAGTCGGTTCGGGAAAGACCACGCTCGTACGCGAACTGATCAACAAGCTCGGCGACGATGTGACCGTCGGTCTTATCTCCAACACCCATCGTTCGTTCGGCAACCTCATGCAATGGGTGTGCGCGGCCTACAGCATTCCGTGCAAGGGCCGGGATAAGGCCGAGCTCTATCATGAATTTGTCGATTTCCTCTGTGAACAATACGCACAGGGCAAACGCACGCTACTGATAGTTGATGAAGCGCAGAACCTCGACGCCGAATCGCTGGAAGAAATCCGCCTGCTGACCAACGTCAACGCTGATGAACACCTGGTCATGCAATTGCTGTTGGTCGGGCAACCGGAATTGCATGACCTGCTGAAGCGTCATGAGTTACGCCAGCTTGCGCAGCGCATCGGGGTGTTCGCGCGCCTGGGGCCGCTCGACGAAAAAGAAACTGCCGACTACATCCGACATCGCATCCAGGTGGTGGGCGGCAACCCCAACCTGTTCCACAAGAACGCGCTGCGTCTCATCCACTGGAACAGCGGCGGCATTCCACGCGTGATCAATACCCTGTGTGAGCTGGCGATGGTGTACGGCTATGCCGATGGCAAACGTCGTATCGATGCGACCTTGATTGCTGACATCGCGCGCGACCGTATCGGCACCGGTCTGTATGGCAATCAGGTTTTCGATGTTGGCGCGCTGCGTGACAACATGCCGAGTCTGGTCGGCGATTCCGCCAATGCGCCGCGACTGGTGAGCAGGGATGGCGAGGGCGAGGACAGCAATCTCGATGGTCAGTCCCCGATCAAACGCCGCGCTGACCGCGGTAAGGCCTGCGCTTGAAGCGGCGCTGGATTGATCCGTGCCGGCCACTGGCGCGTAGTGTGTCAATACCGCCAATTGCATCTGCGTATCGAACGTTTGATTCTGCGGCGCGCGCCGCTAGACTGAGCGGCCCGTCGACAGGCGGTTCGCTGCCGCGCCGCGTGCGTAAACGCGGATAGCGGCGATCAGGGCAGCTCCAGCAAATCCCAG
>CAMCBY010000503.1 GCA_945873015.1 Klebsiella pneumoniae | reverse complement strand
AGCGCCCCCCGCCAGCCCCGCCACCCAAACCGTGCTGCTGGAGAACCTGAAATTGAGCGTCAGCCCGAGCGCGAGCTGGTCCGTGGACTTCCTGCGTTACGCATTGAATGACGCCCGCGTGCTGGTGGATGATGTCGCGCTCGCTGAGTTCAGTATCAAGGCCGCCAGTAAACAAGACCAGGATGCGCCGCGCAGTTGGCGTTATCGGACTGAAGCGAATCTGCACCACGACGCGCTGGCGCAGGTGCCGGCGGCCGCCGAGCGGCTCAAGGACTATCCCTTGCCGGCGGGCATCAGTGGTGCATGGAAGGGCATCCTTACGCAGCAGGGCGAAGCGCTCTCGATCGAGAAAGCGCAGCTCGACGTCAGTAGCAGTGAACGGCCCCATCTCATCGTGCTGGAAGGTTTGCGCCCGTTTCATTTCACTCTCGGTGACGGTCTCAAACTCAGCAATCCGCAAGGAGACCTGGCCACACTCGCGACCCGCAGCATCGAGCTCGCCTGGTTAAATCCGATGCTGGACGGCGTGGTGTTGAGCGGCCGGCTCGCGAGTGCCGATGTTAAACTGGTGGCGCCCAGCCCCGGCAGCCTGCATCTCAGCGCGGCCGGACCGCTCAGCATCGAACGTCTAGGCGTCAGCCAGGACGGCCACGAGCTGTTGCGTGGACTTGCCATCAAGGTCACGCCGGACGTGCATTACAACGCCACCGACAGCGAGGTCAGCCTCAACAGTTTGAGCATTCGTAGCGGTGCCGGCAGTCTCGCCAATGGTAATCTTGATGTAGCTCTGCATAGCGCCACTGATCAGCCCTTAGAGATCAGCAGTAAAGGGCGATTGTCTGTTGATATCGCGCGCGTCGCCGGCCAGCCGCTGGTGGCAGCAGCACTCAGCGCACCGCTGCCCGAACTCGCGCTCAAGGCGGCACTCGATTTCGACCTCGGCGTGCGAGGTGAAACCATTCAGGTGCATCGCAGCCACGCGGAACTGACGGTTGGCGAGCGTGCGAAGCTGCGTCTCGATACCACGCCGGGCCTCACCCTCAAGACCCACCTCGCGGCGGGTGAAGATCTGGCCCAGCATTTTGTCGGCGCCGCGGCGCTCGACATCACCGACCTGTCATCGGAAACCCTTAATCGTTTTGTGCCGCTCGGGCCGGTCAGTTTTGCCGAGATCAATTCCAGCCTGCGTATCCGTTCCGATGGCAGCATCTTGCGCGCATCGACGCTTGCGCCGATTGGCGTCGACGCAGTGCGCGTCAATGACGGCGCGCGCGAGCTGTTACGCGAGTTCTCGTTCAAAACCGACGCCAATGTGCGCATAGAAGGCCATGAGATCCGGACCACCCTCGAAAAGCTCGCGTTGACCTTTGCCGCGCAACCGACAGCACCCGCGGTCACGGGCGCGATTTCGGCGCACATCGATCCGGACAAGACCGTGTCGCTGACCTTGCTCGATGCGGCCATCAATGCCGACCTGCCGCAATTACTGGCGCAGCCGGCGGTACTGCCTGGACACAAACTCAAGAGCGGCACGCTGGCTTTCAAGGTCACGGTCGATGCGCAGCGCAAAATTTCGGCCAACGCCGTGCTCGCCAATCTCGCCGCCAACGAAGCGCTCGCGATTGAGACTTTTGAGCTGCCGGTTCTTGGCGAGATGGACAAGGATGGTCAGGGATTCGCCTTCAACGCGCCCTTGATCGGGCGCGGCAAGTCCGGCGTCAGCAATGCCACTGTGCTCGGTCATTACGCGCCGCAGCCCGACGAAGTGCGGATACTCAACCTCGATATCGCCAGCGAGGTGTTTTATCTCAATGACATTCTGGCTGCCGCCGAGGCCATCAAGAGCGGCACTGTCACGCCGCCTGCAGCGCCCGGCGAAGCGCCGACCAAACCGGTCAAACTCGCGCTCAACGAGACCCCGGACAAACAGGCAGCGTGGAAGGTCGTGCCGCCGGCTGTGGTGGTCAATCTGCAAATCGACAAGCTGTTCTACACCGATTATCTGGCCTTTACCGATGTCGGCGGCCAGGTCGATGTGCGCGCTCGCAAGCTCGCTTTCAAAGGCATCAAAGCGCATTTTCACGACAGCGCGCTCAAGTTCGAGGGTGTGACGCGATTTGACGAGGACGCCGCGCAGCCCTACGACATGGACATCGTCGGCACTATCAAGGACTTTAATCTCAACCAGTTTTTCTCCGAACTGGTGCCGGGTGAGAAGCCGCGTGTGGAGGGGCTTTTCGGTGTCGACGTAAAGGCCTTTGGCGAGTTTCCGAATTTCTCACAACTGCGCAACAAGGCTTTGTTCGACATCACCATGCAAAGTCGCGAGGGCCTGTTCCGCCCATTGCCGCCCGACAGTGGGCTCATGCTCGGCGCTTCGGACGTGTTGGGTATCGTCGGTGAAGGACTGTCTTATGTGCCTACCGGTGGTTTTGGTGCCGGCGCCATTGCCCGTCTGGTCAACTACATCGCGCGTATCGACTACGACACCATCGACATTCATCTCAAACGTGACGAGTCGCGCAATGTCACCATCGAACAGTTTCAGGTCTTGAGTCCGACCATTGCGCTGACCGCAAGCGGCGGCATCGCGCATGAGGACGGCAGCGACATCTTTGATGCGCCGCTCGAATTAAACGCCAATCTCGACATGTTGGGACGCGGCGCGGCGATCCTCTACAGCATGGATCTCATGCAGGACGAGCGTAACGAACTCGGTTATTGGCGCGGTCCCGAATTCCGTATCTGGGGCTCGGCGTCGGCGTCGCAATCGAACTTCGAAGACGTCATCAATCACGCCGCCGATGGCACCACCAAGGGCGCCTTCCTGCGCCCGATCTCTGGCATCATCGGCAATCTCAAATACCGCTGGTTCGACCGCGACAGCCGTCGCCGTGAGGCGCTGCAACTCGAGCGACGGGACTCGCGGGCGGGCAAGGTGGTGGGCACTACCGAAGCAGTAGCGCCGGTGGAAGGGGAGGAGGCGGCGCCCTGACCACCTGTCGTGATGAATGCCGATGTAGGTGCGAATTTATTCGCACATTTGTTGCCGGGGCGGGACGCCGTGGCGCGCCCTTGAATGTGCGAATAAATTCGCACCTACGAAGAGCTTGAGTGGTGGCGACCACCGAAGCGGAGGCGCAGGTAGCAGGGGAGTAGCCGGCGACGCCCTT
>CAMCBY010000502.1 GCA_945873015.1 Klebsiella pneumoniae | reverse complement strand
CTCGACTTCGATGACACCCATGCCGCATCGGTCGTGCATTGCACTGCCAGTGCCTGGCCGTTGGCGTTTAATGTCGGCCACCAACAGCGCGTATCGGGCGCGACCGTGCTGGCGGCCTACGTGCTGGCGGTCGAAATTGACGCGACCCTGGGCGCCGCTGCGCGCGGCCAATTACAGAAGCACGGTGTGCATCCTTCCGGTGTCATAGCGGCCTTCGGCTGCGCAACCGCCGCCGCCTGGTTACAGGGGCTGAATCCCGCGCAGTGCCGTGATGCGCTCGGCATCGTACTCAGCATGGCCGGCGGCAGCATGGAGTTTCTGAGCGACGGCGCCTCGACCAAACGTATGCATCCTGGCTGGGCGGCGGTGTGCGGCGTCACCGCAAGCGCGCTCGCCGCGCACGGCTTCAGCGGACCGCGCGCCGCCATCGAAGGCCGTTTCGGCCTGTTTAACACCCTGCTCGGCAGCGACCACGGCATCGATACGCGCAGCTTGTGTGACAGCCTCGGCCAGCACTGGCAGACCCTTGATGTCGCCTTCAAACCCTACCCGGCCTGCCACTTCAACCACGCTTTTGCCGACTGCGCGCTGGCTTTGAAACGCACGCACGGCATCCTCGCCGCGGACATTGCCCATATCACCGCCTATATCCATGCTGACCAGGTGGCGGCGGTGTGCGAGCCGCTGGATGCCAAACGGCGCCCGGCCAGTGCCTATGAAGCGCAGTTCAGCGTGCCGTATATGGTGGCCGTCACCTGGTTACGCGAACGTTTCACGCTGGCCGAACTCGAACCCGCCGCCTGGCGTGACGCCGAGACCTTGGCGCTGGCCGCGCGCGTAGGCTATGAAATCGATGCGGACTCCGCCTACCCCGCCGCCTATTCGGCGGCGCTGGAAGTGCGCCTTTATGACGGGCGACGCTATTTTCACCGCGAAGCCATCAACCGCGGCGCCCGCGACAACCCGCTGACGCGCGCCGAGATTCGTGCCAAGTTCGACGACAATGTCATGCAGGTCGCCTCGCGTGAACACGCCGCACAAATCGCAGGCGCGGTTGAGAGCCTCGACAGCGCAGCCAACCTCGACACCCTGGTGGCGGCACTCGCTGCCGCCAGCGCCGCAATGCACCGCGCTTAGCAGGTTAGAATCGCGGCATGTATCGCCCTTATCTGCCCATTCTGATCCTGCTGTTGCTCGTGGCGCCGGCCGTGCCCGCGGCGAGCTACGCCGAACGCGAACTCGGGGTATGGTCAGCGCTCATCAATCACGGTCTCGACGCCGATGCCAAGATGGTGGTGCTGGCCGAAGAAACTTCCGGCGACCCGGCGCGCATCGGCCGCGACGAAGCCACCATCGCCAACATCGTCAAACAACTGGAAGTGCCGCAATCGGCCTTCGACGACTGGCTGCGGCGCAATGCCCGTATCGATCACATTGACGCCACCCTCAGTCTCAATGTCAGCTACCAGGTGCTGGATGCCAAGACCCGCAAACAACTCTTCGATGGCGTGGTGCCTGGCACCGGCTGGGAAAATTTCTTCAAACGTTATGCCGGCGCACCCGGCATTCTGCGTATTTCCCATGTCGGTTTCGATGACACCTTGAGCCATGCGCTGATCTATGTCGAACATGAATGCGGTGCCGAGTGTGGCACCGGCCATCTGTTTCACCTCACGCTGCGCACTGGCGGTGGCTGGGATGTCAAAGGCGGGGTCACCGTGTGGATGGTGAAATGACACACACAGGCACGAGGTAGCCCCAGCGATGTATGCGATTGCAGTGTTTTGTGGTTCGCGACCCGGCGCGCGCGAGGAATACATGGCCGCCGCCGACGGCTTTGGCCGCGAGATTGCCTCGCGCGAGATGGCGCTGGTGTACGGCGGCGGCAATATCGGTCTCATGGGTGCACTCGCCGATGGCGCGCTCGACCTTGGCGGTCATGTGATCGGTGTGATACCTGACTTCCTGCGCGACCGCGAGGTCTGTCACACCGGCCTGTCGGAATGCGTGGTGGTTGATGACCTGTTCGAACGCAAGGCCATCATGATCGAACGCTCCGACGCCTTCGTCGCCTTGCCGGGCGGCATCGGCACGTTTGACGAGGTGCTGGAGGTGATCGCCTGGCGTCAACTGCGGCAGTTGCGTCAGCCTGTCGGTCTGCTCAATGTCTCCGGCTATTTCGACAGTTGGCTGGCGTCGCTGCAGCACGCCGCCGACGAAGGCTTCATCGGCCATGCCGAACTCGAACAACTGATCGTGACACGCGACCCGGCGGAATTGATCGACGCCCTGGTCGAGGCCTCCCACGCATGAAACCGCGTGCCTATGCCGGCGTGGTGTTCGATATGGATGGCATCCTGATCGATTCCGAACCATTGTTCCGGCGCGCCGCGCAACAAGCGTCGCGCGACCTCGGTCACCACCTGTCGGATGAGACTTACGCGATGTGGATGGGTTTGCCACCGCGGGCAGTGGAAGCAGCTGTGCTCGAAAGCATGGGCCCGAGCTTCCCGATGCCTGCATTTCGCGAAGAGTTTCGCCGCATCTGGCTCGATCACACTGACCGTCACGGCATGCCGGCCCAGCCAGGCATGCTCGAGCTGCTGGCCGGCTTGCGTGAGCGCGATATCCCATTCAGTGTCGCGACATCGACCCAACGCGATCAGGCGTTACGCTCATTGGCGCTGGCCGGCATGAGCGACTTCATCAACGTGCTGGTGGCAGGCAACGAAGTCACCGACGGCAAACCCGCGCCGGAAATTTTTCTGCGCGCCGCAGCCGGCATTGGCATCGCAGCGGAAAACTGCGTGGCGATGGAAGACTCTTCGGTCGGGGTGCGCGCCGCCTCCGCCGCGCGCATGTTGACCATCATGGTGCCGGATCTGCATCAGCCGAACGCTGAAACGGCGGCACTTGCCGACTATGTCATTCCGGGCACGGCGCGCGCCGCGCGTGTGGTGCTGACCTTGTTCGATGCGCTGGGGGCGCACAAACCATGAAAATCAGTCTCGTGATGATGAGTCTGCTGGCGCTGCTGTGCGCCACTGCCGCGCCGGCCGAAACGGTTGAACCAGCGGGCGGCACTACCATCGCTGCGCCCAAGGTACCGAGTGCCGAACAGGCGCTCGCCGCATGGCAGGAATTTCGCGTCGACCCGCTTGCGCGGCTGGACAAAACCCCCACCTTCCTCGATTTCATC
>CAMCBY010000501.1 GCA_945873015.1 Klebsiella pneumoniae | reverse complement strand
CGCGTTGCGCTGTCCCGGCCGTGCATGACGGTATATCCGGCGACGCGGGCGTGGCCGTTGTAGTCGGCCAGTACGTCCACCGTGGGCACGGCGGCGGCCACCGCGGTGCTCACATCGACGTGTTTAAATTCCGTTGCAGGCCGCTGTGTCGACCACAGGCCGAATCCTTGTTTGGTCAACACCCCCGACACGCTGCCAATCAGTGCGGTGCCCTGCCCGCGTTGACGTAACAACTCTGCGGCACGCACGGTCGCCTGCAATACATAGTTGTTGTACGGCCCGCCGGCGAAAGGCATGCCGCCGGTAACGGTGAGATCACGCTCCAAGGGCAGCGCCAGGGCTTCGGCATAGGTTTCGACCGCGACCGGGAAACAACTGTAAAGCTCAACCAGATCAATGTCGGCGATGGTGAGCTTGGCCGCCTCCAATGCGGCGTGGCCGGCGATGCGTGCGCCCGGGCAATGCGACAACTCGGCGCGTGCCGAAACCGGCACCATGTGGTTCGACTCGCTGCTCGCGAGGGGGTAAACCCAGCGCGAGCGCGGAATGCCGAGCTCGCTTGCGCGTGCAGCGGAACAGAACAATAACGCAGCCGCCTGATCGACATTCCAGGTTGAGACATGCAGGCGCGTATAAGGGAAGGCCTGCATGGGGTTGCGCGGCGCCGCGTCGCGGAACTGCTCGGTACGGTAAGCTTCACGATGCCAGGCGTGGGGATTGGCGGCTGCGATGGCACTGAAGCGTGCATAGAGCGCGGCGAGGTTGTCACGATGAAAGGACAGCGACCAGCCGTGGCGCGCGCGATAGGCGCTTTCCATCATCGCATATAAGCCGACCGGCATCTTGAGGCCGGCACGCAGCTCAACGGCATGACGCAGTTCGTCCTTGGGCGCGATGAAGACATCGGGCTCGTCGTCCTGCTGACTATCCAACAAGTCGAGTCCCGCGAGTTGCGCGCGCAACAGGCGATAACCGGCATCGGCGCCCGTCACCAGGGTGGTGTGGGCCTCGCCACGGGCGATACGCGCGCAGGCATCGCCAAGCAGACTCTGCTGCAAGACACCAACACTGCTCAGCAGCGTGGTCGCGTGGGGCGCGCCGATGTGCCGCGCGATAGCGCCGGCCGGGTTGCGATAGGTCCAGCGGCCGCGCGGTACGGCGATGTCTTGAACACCTGCAAGCACGGCGTTATTGCCGCTGTCGTGAGCGGCCGCTTGTACTGCTTCGAGCATGAGATCGAGTGGTTCGAGGGCGCGCCGCGCATCCTCCTCACGGCGGGTGGCGATACCGATGCCGACCAGGACCGGCGTACGTCGTGCGTCGCTCATGATGAAAGTTCCGCGAGCTCGGTGCCCTCGACCTGCATGATGCGGCTGACATATTCCTCGCTTTCGAAACGCGCAAGCAGGGCGGTATCTTCGCTGCTGGTCAAGACCCGCTGACCACCAGGCGTGTCGACCAGCGCCACACCGCGCGGCGCTTTGCCGCGACCGTGGAGCACGGTATAGCCCGCCACGCGGGCCGGGCCGTGATAGCTGTCGAGGACGTCAACGGTGCGCGCCTCGCTTGCAACCTCGGCACTGACATCGGCGTGCACGTAGCCGCGCGCGGATGGACTTGTCGACCACAGCCCGTAGCCCTGCTTGGTCAACATGCCCGACACGCTGCTGACCAGGGCGCTGCCCTGACCGCGTGCGCGCAGCAGTTCGGCGGCACGACAACAGGCCTGGAATACATAGTTATTGAACGGCCCGCCTGCGAACGGCATGCCGCCGGTAATCGTCAGTGGCCGCGCAAGGGAAACACCGAGCGCTTCGGCGTAACTTTCCACCGCTATCGGGAAACAACTGTACAGTTCGAGCAAATCGATATCGGAAATGCTGAGATCGGCAGCGGCAAGCGCCGCTTCGCCAGCGACGCGCGCGCCGATACAACGCGTCAGATCGGCACGCGCGCTGACCGTCATCATGTGATTCGATTCAACGCTCGCGAGCGGATAAATCCATTGCCGACGCGGGATGCCAAGTTCCTGCGCGCGTGCCTCGGAACAGAACAGCAAGGCCGCCGCCTGATCGACATTCCAGGTCGAGCAATGGGCGCGGGTATAGGGAAACGCCTGCATTGGATTACGCTCCGTCGCATCCTTGATGGCGGGGGTGTTGAGCGTGTTGCGTGACCAGGCGTGGGGATTGGCGGCCGCGATGGCACTGAAATCAGCATACAGATCGCCGAGGCGCGTGCAGTGCTCGTCGAGCGACCAGCCATGCCGTGCGCGGTAGGCGCTTTCGAGTATCGCGTACAGACCCACCGGCATTTCGAAGCCGGCACGGCTTTCTACCGCATGAAAGAGTTCGTCCTTGGGCGCGAGATAAACGGCGGGTTCGTCGTGCTGCTCTCTTTCGGGTGCGCTCGCGCCAGCCAATTGCGCGCGCAATAAGCGATAGCCGGCGTCGGCACCCGCCAGCAGGGTGGTATGGGCCTCGCCACGCGTGATACGAGCGCAGGCTTCGCCGATCAGGCTCTGTTGCAACACGCCGACACTGGCGAGCACGGTGGTGGCTGCCTGGGCGTTGATGGCGCGGGCTATCTCGCCGGCCGGATTGCGATAACTCCAGCGCCCACGTGGCACGCCGATATACTGCGTGCCGGCCAGCGCTGCAGCGTTGCCGGCATCGGCTCCTGCCGTATGCACCGCCTCGAGCATGAGATCGAGCGGCTCGAGTGCGCGTGTCCAATCTTCTTCGCGACGGGTGGCGGTTCCGATACCAATCAAGACCGGTGTGTGTGCAGCGCTGTGGCTCATGGGTGTTATGGGTAATTGTTCAAAAAACGATGAACTCGCGGTGCCCGTGCGGCAGCACCGCCATAGGGATGGCGGCCATCATACGCTAGAGTAGAGTCTGCTCCATGCGGCGCGAGCGCAGCTTGCCTGTTGCGCGTCGCCGTGCGTTTTGTCCATCTTTTGAGCGTCGGTTGTATCTGTCATGGCCAGCTTCGTTTCCTATACCGCCACCACGACCATCGGCCGCGCGCTGTTCAATTTCGACGCGATGGGAGCGCGCAATTACGTCGTCAGGGGACAGATACGGGTGTCGGTGTCGGATTCGTTCACCGCCATCGACCACGCTCGCACAGATTTCTATCCGGACATCTATACCAGCAGCGGCGCCGAAGTGAATTGGAGCGCGGCGCTGCAACCGAACGAAACTC
>CAMCBY010000500.1 GCA_945873015.1 Klebsiella pneumoniae | reverse complement strand
GCGCGCGCGAAGTTTAGGGCGCGCTGCTCTCGCGCTTCATAAAAATGATGACTTCGCCGACCGTCACGCCGAACTTGCGCAGCTTCGAGCGATTGATCAGCGCTGCGTTATCGAGTTGCCACATCCAGTCATCGAAGGCGATGCGATAGCTGCTGCCGTTCACGACCAGATCGAGGTCATAGCTCCAGTGCATGGCGTTGCCGGCAGTCTGGCCAACGGCCTTGCCGACGATGTCGTCAGCGGTGCCCGAATAAGCCCCGTCACCGGTGCGAGCGATACGCCAGGTGCGGGTAGCTTTCTCGCCGTCGTCGTAAAGGAACTTCTCGTCGAGCACCATGAACTCACCGTCCTGGTGACCTTTGATGGTGACATCGAACCGTCGGGTGACGCGGCCGCGCCAGTCCTGCACCAGTCCCCAGGCGTGCACATCGCCGGCGAAGTACAGGAAGGGATCGAATGCCGGTTCGGCACTTGCATATGTATTGATGTCGAAGCGGGCACAGCCACTCATCAATAACGCACTCATCAAAGCAGCGAGCAGGCTCACCCGCCGTCGTCGCTGCGGCATATGTGCATAGGTCGAGTTTGAAGTCATAGCAAACTTACGTGCGGCGCCATGGCCCGGATCACGCTGCCTCGGCCGCTGGCCTGCAGCGCTGCAACGAGTTGACGTAACGCGGGGTTTGGACTGCGTGCGGCGCTCATCCCCGAGGGTCCTGTAATTCGTCTCGAAGGCGACGGGTTGGCTGCGGTGTTGGTCGACGTTCGTTGGCGATTTGAAGTGGCAGTGCGGTCTGGTGGCACCGATTCTGACCTCGGTCAGCGTGTCGTACCCTCTCCGACGGTCAGACTGTCCGGCAGTCGACCTTGCCAGGATATCGAGATGCACACAGCTTTCGCCGCTTTTGCTCTGAGTGTTGGTTTGCTCTTGCCCAGTGCGGCGCTCCGCGCTGAGCCGTTGCTCGACTCACACCACGCCGTGCTCAACTCCGGTCATACGCTTTACCAGACCTATTGCGCCCAGTGTCATGGTGCCGATGGCAAGGGAGGTGCCACAGACAGTCTGCGCGCGACCGTCAAGGTGCCGGACCTGACGACTATCGCGCAACGCAACGACGGCGTGTTTCCGGTCGGCAAGGTCTACGACATGATCAGCGGCTCGGAATTGTTGCCCGCCCACGGAACGCGGCTCATGCCGGTGTGGGGCACCGCGCTGCAGGCCGAGCCTGGGCTTGCTGCCGACACGGCGGCGGTAGTGGCGCGCGGCCGCATCCTGTCGATGGTTGCCTACCTGGCCACACTGCAGGCGCGTTGAGCGCGAACCGCGCTTCGCAGTATCCCTTGCTCGTCGCCCATGGATGGGAGAACGGATGTTTGCCAGCCTTGCTGTGCCACCCTCTCATCCGAACTCGCTTGAGCCTGTGATCGGCTCCCACGTGCCGGCCGCGGGGCGGTATATGAGCACATCCGTGAGTCGGTCGGTGCCAGTGATCACCGTTGCCCGAATCATGGCGAGGTGGCCGGCAAGCAGCGCCGGGGCAATGATCGGCGCACGCAGAAGTTGTTCGATGTATTGAGGTGTCTCGTCGACGGCGGCGGTGGTCAGTGGCCAGGATTCACCTTGGCCGCCGTGCGCGATCGCGAGAGCCGCGCAATCGGTGTGCGAAAGCAGGCACACCAGTCGCACGCCGTGTTTGGCGACCGCAAGTTGCAGCGCCTCTATCTCACGCGGCGTCACCGCGCCATAGGGATTGGCAATGTCGTCAACGAACTTCATATCGCCAAAGATGCGGCTCATGTCGAGCTTGCGGTCCATACAACGCACAACCGCGACCCAGGTCTTGCCGGTGAACGGCGCCTTGCGGACAGCGGACGCACGCGCGTTGTACGCAAGTAACCTCGACAGAATTCGCTCGGGGGCGGGATCCTCCAGCCAATACAGCGTGTACGACTCCGACCCGTGCCGGATCAGGAGCGCGAGATCATAAAGACGGTCGCTGCACCACCATGCAGCGCGCTCCAGCGCCGGGATGCGACGGACGAACATCCACGCGGCGACCCAGCCGCGCAGGAGCCATTTTGCGAGTCGTATTCTTGCTGGCACTGGTCTGCGCGCGGGAGCCTCCATTGGTGTGATGGTGGCACGCTCGTCGACAAACAGAATTGTCCGACGTCAATCTGGCGGTGCTGCTGTTGCGCGCAGGCCACCGCTTTGTCCGACCGCGGTTTGCTGCACACTCGCGAGCTCAAGCTTGCAAGCGACTCACGGCTTCCTGCGCCGCATCGAGCGAGCGCAGCACCGAGGCACGCAGGCCAACGAGGTCTACGCCGGCGGTGCTCTTCTTGCCTTCGAGGTAACGTGCATAGACACCATGCACGATACAGGCGGACTTCCAGTGATTAAAACCGATGTAGTAATCGAGTCGCGACAGGTCGCGGCCGGTGCGTTGCGAGTAACGTGTGGCGAGATCGGCGCGCGATGGAAAGCCTGGTAACTGGGTCGGGCGCTGACCGCGTGGACCTATCGGCTCCGCGGGCTCGGTCCATTGGTTCAAGGCATAGGCCAGATCGGCGAGCGGATCGCCGAGCGTTGAAATCTCCCAGTCGACCACCGCCGCAATTCGACAGTCGGCGCCGAACAGGCAGTTGTGTGTGCCGTAGTCGCCATGCACGACCCGCGCGGGGCCTTGCGCGGGCAAGTGGTCGAGGAAAAATTTCTGCAAGCTGTGGGCGCGCTCATCATCGAACTGCGCGCCTTCAATCGACGACGTCCATGAACGGTACCAGGTCTTGAGCTGGCGGCCGACGTAGTCGTCTTTTTTGCCGAGGTCCGACAGGCCGACCGCGTCGGGGTCAACCGAATGGAGATCGGCCAGCACGTCGATGAACGAATGGGCGCAGCGTTCGCGCAGCGCAAGCGGGATCAGTCTCTCGGTGTCGTCGGCGGTGTAGAGCGGCTGACCGTCGACCAGCCCCATCACGTAGAAATGGATGCCGGTGACTGCCGGGTCTTCGCAGAACGCAATGGCGCGCGCCACCGGCACCGGCGTCGATCCGAGCGCACTGATGATGGCCCACTCGCGGCCCATGTCGTGGGCCTTGGGCAACAGCTCGCCCTGCGGCGGGCGGCGAATCACCGCCACGCGTCCGGCGTCATCGAGCAGCTTGTAGGTGAGATTCGAGTGTCCGCCTTCAAGTTTGTACCAGCTGAAGGGCG
>CAMCBY010000499.1 GCA_945873015.1 Klebsiella pneumoniae | reverse complement strand
GATCGACGCCATGCATGACATGCCGCGAAAACACCGCGGCCTGGGTCTGCGGTTGGCCTTCGCCACCCATCGTGCCATAGGCCATCACCCGTCCATCACGTAGTTCAGCGAGTGCCGGCTGAATGGTGTGAAACGGCAGGCGCCCCGGTTCCAATGCATTCAGCGCGTGCGCGTCGAGCGCGAAACTCATGCCTCGGTTCTGCCAGCACACGCCGCTTTGCGGTAACACCACGCCGCTGCCGAATTCCCAATAAATGCTTTGGATAAAACTCACCACACGCCCCTGTGCGTCGGCCGCGCCCAGCCACACGGTGTCGCCGTGGCTGGCCGGTTGCGGCCACGGCAGGGCACGGTGCGCGTCGATGCGTGACGCGCAGGCAGCAATTGCGTCGTCGCTGAGAAAACGCGTGATGTCGTGCGCGAGATAGGCCGGGTCGGTGATCTCGGCGTCACGCACGAGAAACGCCTGTTTGGTCGCTTCGACCAGCCGATGCACATGATCGAAACTATCCGGCGCGGCGGCCGGCATACGTCCATAGATGGCGAGCAACAACAATGAGGCCAGGCCCTGCGTCGGCGGTGGATGATTGAACAGCCGGTGACCATCGACCATCACACTCAACGGTGTGACCCGGCGCGCGCGATGAGCAGCAAGATCTGCGAGACGCAAGGGACTGCCCATGTGTTCCAGATCAGCAGCGAGACTGCGCGCGAGGTCACCACGATAAAAGTCACCGAGCCCGGCGTGCGCAAGCCGCTCGAGCGTCGCGGCGAGCCGTGGTTGCTGAAAGCGCGCGCCGATGGCAGGCACGGCATCCGTCTCGAGATAGGTCTGCGCAAAACCCGGCACGCGCTCAAGTTCGTCGCGTTTGCTACGGGTATTGTCGAACTGTGAACGTGTGACGCCGATACCGTCGCGGGCATACACGATGGCGTCTTCCAGCAAACGCGCGAGCGGCAATCGTGCGCGCCATTGTGCGCTCAATGCCAGCGCTTCACGCCAGCCATCGACGGCACCAGCGACCGTCACGGCCGCCAGCGGGCCACGCGCCGGAATGGTGGTGAACCCCGCGTCGCGATAAAACTCGCGACACGCGCCTCGCGCCGCCGCGCCACAGGAAGCAATCGCGACAGGTGCCTGGCCGGGTTCGTGAATGAGCCAGAAGTTATCGCCGCCGAGACCGTTCATATGCGGATAGACCACGGCGATGGCCGCCGCCGCCGCTACCATCGCTTCAATGGCATTGCCGCCGTCGTGCAGCACGCGCAGGCCGGCGCTCGCCGCCAGGTGATGGGGCGCGCTGACCATGCCGCGCCGGGCGCGCGTGGTCTCGCTCATGGCCTCAAACGCGATAGCGGGCGATGGCGGCGACATCCCATTCGATGCCGATGCCGGGCCGCGCCGGTGGAGTCAGGGTGCCGTCCAGCAACGGCCAGGGCTCGGCCTGCAAACCGTTGGCGACGTCCAGCCATTCGAGATAATGAGCCGTCGGTGTCGCACACAAGAGATGACTGCTGGCCTCCGGGAACAGATGGGACGAGCATTCCATCTGGGCAGTACGCGCCAGTGCCGCGGCTTCGAGCCAACCGCTCACACCGCGCATGAATTGCGCGTCGGGCATCACATAGTCCATCGCGCGCAGCGTAAGGGCGCTGCGCATTTCGTCGCTGCTGTTGAAGTTCTCACCTATCTGGATTGGCGTAGTGAGGGTCGCGGCCAGTTCGGCGTGAGTCTGATAGTCATCGGCAGCGACCGGCTCTTCAATCCAGGTGAGGCCTTCATCGTCCAGCGCACGGCAGCGCAGGCGTGCTTCCTGCGGCGTCAGCGACTGGTTGTAGTCAATCATGAGCGCACGTGGACCGAGCACCCGTTTGGCGGCGCGGATAGCGGCAAGGTCGTCGGCAAAATTCGCAAAGCCGACTTTGATCTTGAGCGCCTGATGTCCCTCATCGACTGCGGCTTGCGCGACATCCACTACGCTGGCGGCGTCGTACATGCCGGCACTCATATACACCGGCACCGCGCGCGGTGCGCACCCCAGGGTCTTGTATAAGGGTTCATCGCGGCTGCGCGCATAAGCATCCCACCACGCCATATCGAGGGCGCCGAGCGCCGCGCCGATGAGATTCTTTGCGCCCCACAGGCGCAGGCGTTTCAGCACCGCGGTGTAAAGATCGCGTGGTGCAAGTTGCTGGCCCATCACCAACTGCCCGAGACCGACAATCGCGCTCTCAAGCGCCGGCAACAATTCCGGCAGATAGATTTCGGCGTAGGCATGACCGCTGACACCGCTGTCGGTGTGCAAATCGATCAACACCAGCGGAAAACTTTCGATGTGTCCCGAGGCGGTCTTCAGCGGCCGCGCCAGGGGCGACATTACCAGCGTGGTGTAAATGGAAGTGATGACGGTCATGGTGCGTCGGTCCTCGGCTGTCGATACGTGTTCATTCGCAGATTAGCGCATGGAAAATTTCGGCAGGTGGATACGCCAGTGAATGCCCGCCAGACGGATCAGAAACACCGCCACCGTCGGCGTCGCGAGTGCGACATTGCCATGCAGGTCCTGACTGCGGGTCAGCACCAGCAGCAATGCACCGCTCCAGGCGGCCGTCGCATACAACTCACCGCTGAATACCAACGGCACTTCATTGCACAGCACATCTCTCAGGATGCCGCCGAACACACCGGTGATGACGCCCATGAGACTTGCCACCAGCCAGTGCGCGTCGAGGTCGAGTGCGATGCGGGTGCCAGAGATGGTGAACAGTGCCAGCCCGAGCGCATCGGGAATCAGAAACAGGCGCGCCGGCAGGCGCACCACACGCGCGGTAAGGAAGGTCGCGAGTCCCGCCAGCAAGGCCGCCAGCAGATAGTGGTGATCGACCACCCAGAACACCGGCCGCGCGAGCAACAGGTCGCGCAGTGTGCCGCCGCCGAGCGCCGCCACCAGTGCAATCACCACCACGCCAAACAGATCGATCTGTTTGCGGCCGGCCTCCAGCACGCCGGTGATGGCGCACACCGCCACGCCCAGCAGAGCCAGTAACTCAGGGGACACAGACTCGAACTCAGCGCGGTTCGAGCATGACCTTACACGCGCTCTTGTCGGTCTTGAGCGATGTGAAGGCG
The DNA here is from genome assembly GCA_945873015.1 of Klebsiella pneumoniae. Taxonomy (GTDB): domain Bacteria; phylum Pseudomonadota; class Gammaproteobacteria; genus JADJYF01. The sequence continues at coordinate 95 of CAMCBY010000499.1, read as the reverse complement.
CTGGAAAAATCATCGAAGCCGACCACTGAAGTCAACAGCGGCGAAGGATCGATGCGACCCTGATCCATGAGCTCGATGGCGATTTCAAAATCGCG
>CAMCBY010000498.1 GCA_945873015.1 Klebsiella pneumoniae | reverse complement strand
AAGTCGAGCACGATGTGGGTGCCGTTGTCTTCGGTATCGCTGCGACCGATACGCGTCGCGGTGACCTGCGCCGGACGCGGCTCGACCCCCGACGGCGCGTCGGCGCACCAATGCAGGCGATAGGTGAACTGCCATTCGCGTTTCGCCAGCAGTGGTTCTTCGGGGCGCCAGAACGCGACGATGTTGTCGTTGCTTTCGCGGTCGGTCGGGATCTCAATCAGCATCACTGCGCCCGGGCCCCAATCACCTACCGGCTCCACCCACACGCTCGGCCGCAGCTCGTAGCGCGCTTGCAGATCCTGATAGTTGGCAAAATCGCGATCGCGTTGCATGAGGCCGAAGCCCTTGGGATTGTGATCGACAAACGACGAGATCCGCAGACGCTCGGGGTTGACCACCGGCCGCCACAGCCATTCGCCGGCGCCGGTCAGCACCATGAGTCCGTCGGAATCATGTACCGCCGGACGGAAGTCATCGACCCCGACCCGATCATTGGCAGCAAAAAAGAACATGCTGGTCAAAGGCGCGAGACCGACAGTGGTCATCTCGGTGCGCGGGAACAGCGTCATGTTGACATCGACGATGGTGTCAACGCCGGGGCGGATAGTGAAGGTATAGGCGCCGGTCAGGCTCGGGCCATCGAGCAGGGCATGCACCACGATGCTGTGGTTGTCGGCCGGCCGCTCGATGTAGAACTCGCGAAAAATCGGAAACTCTTCGTTGTCGTTGGTGGCGGTGCCGACCGCGATGCCGCGCGCCGACATGCCGTAACGCATGCCACGCCCCAAGGCGCGGAAATAGCTCGCGCCGAGAAACGAGATCAGTTCGTCCAGATAATCCGGCGTGTTGAGTGGCGTATGAATACGAAAGCCGGCGTAACCCAGGGTTTCAGACAAGGGCTTGGGGCCGAGGTCGGTATCGCCGTATTCGAACAGCGCCGGAGAATACTGAATTTCGCTGGCGTCGCCGTCGACCACCGCGAACACCCGCACCGGGTGATTGTAATAAGAGCCAAGATGAAAGAACTGGGCGGTGAACTTGCCCTGCTCAGCCCACAGCGCCTGCTCGGGCAGGAAGTGGATCTGGCGATATTGTTCGACCGACATGTCGGCCAGCACTTCCGGCAACTGGGTGTCCGGTGCTTTGAATTCATGGGACGACAGAATGCGCGCGCGCTCGCGCAGACGTTCGACCGAAAACGGATGACCGGCGCGGGTCGCGGGCTCGGCCCACGGCCGTTCGCGATCGCTGCAGAATACAGCCAGACCGCTGGCCAGCATGAGGCGCAGCGCATGGCGGCGCGAGAAGTGCAGTTGGTCTGTCATGGAGCCGAGTGGAACAGGATAAAAAGAGCGCGTTTTGCGTCGCAACAATGACCTTTTGTGCAGTCATTCGTCAAGGCCCGACCATTGAAAATATTCTCGCCCGCGATTGCAATGCGCCTGGTGCGGGTACCGCGTGGCTTTCTGCTCTGTGTCAATTTATACCCCTTCATCTGCAGCGCGTTGCTGCGCAGCGTCGCGCAGTGGGTACGCGTGCCAGCAGCATTTGCGCGGCCATCGTTCACGCCTTGAAAGCCACCCGTCGCCAGTTGTCGTAAAGCGTTCGTGCGAGCGCATTGAAGCGCGGCATGGCGGCGGCGGCTCGTGCGCGAAAGCCGCTCGCGCCGTCGGCACCCAGTACGCGGGTCAGGGACTCGCGATAGGCCGGTATTGCGACCCACTCATCGACCGTGTTGGCCTCGACCTCGACATGAAACTGAAAACTGAAAGCGTGTTCACCGACGGCCAGCGCCTGCACTGCGCAATCGGCCGACGAGGCGAGCACGCTGGCGTCTGCCGGCGCGCGTTGCACTTCGGCGCCGTGCCATTGCAGGCATTCGAAGTGCGGCTCGACGCCGCTGAAGAACGGGCTGGCAAGCCCAGCGTCATTCAGCGCCACCGGCAACACACCGACTTCAGCGCGCTGCGCCAGGCCGACCTCACCGCCCAAGGCCGCCGCCAGCAATTGATGCCCGAGGCAGACGCCGAGATAAGGCAGGCGCTGTTCGCGCACGGCCGCACGAATCAAAGCTTTTTCCTGCTGCAACCACGGATAGAGGTCTTCCTGCCAGGTATCCATCGGGCCGCCCATCACGATGAGTGCCTGATAAGCGGCCAAGGACGGCAGGGTTTCGCCGGCATCGAGTTCGACCGTGTCCCATTCGATACCTTCGGCCTGCATGAACTGACGGAAGATGCCGGGGTGTTCAGCCGCAACATGCTGCAGCACCAGAAAACGTTGGGTCATGAAGTGTTCCTCACGTGGGGCGTCGCCACAGGTAGACCAGGCCCGCACCTGCCAGGCCGCCAAGATGGGCAAAATGGGCCACGCTGCTGGCGCTGCCGGTCACCCCGAGCAACAGTTCGATGGCCGCGTAGATGGCAACAAAAACGCGCGCGGGTAATGGAATCGGGGGGATCAGCAACACGATACGGCGCTCGGGAAACAGCAGCGCAAAGGTCAGCAATAAACCGAAGACGCCCGCTGACGCGCCGACCACCGGCGCGTGGCTGTGGGTGAACGCCGTGCCGACCACGATCTGCGCCAGCGCGCCCGTCACGACACTGGTGAAATAGGCCTGCGCCATGCCGCGCGCGCCCCAGCGTTGTTCGACCGCCGGGCCGAAGATCCACAGCGCGAACATGTTGAGGCCGAGGTGGGTCAGGCTGCCGTGCAGGAAACTGTAGCTCGCCAGTTGCCACAGCGACGCGAGTGAGGCGCTGCCGCCCGCCAGCCAGTCGCCCGGCCACAACGCGAACCACGCCATCATGCCGCGCGGTGCAAGTTGCTGCAGCAGGTAAGCGCCGATGTTGAGTTGCAGCAGGGTGCGGGTAAAGGCGGGCATGGGCTTATTGTCTACCAACTTCGATGAACTCTCTCGCACAGACTCGCGCGAGGCGCGGCAGTTGCGTGTGCGAGGGTGCGGTCGCGCTCAGGGTGGGGTGGGCGTCTCGCGCAAGCGCGCGAGCATCGCAGCCGGTTGCGTGGGCAGCAGGCGATTGGGATAAACCGTCATGATCTCCAACCACGGCTTCAAACGGCCATAGGGGTAGTAATACTGCGGATAACTCGGGCTCGCGCCCATCATCATGAACAGGTAACGGCATGAGCCGGCAGCGAGGCGCGCGTGCATGGTCTCACTGTCGAGCTCAAACGGCGGATAACCCTGCACCGGATGGCGGCTGTAGAGCGCGACCAC
>CAMCBY010000497.1 GCA_945873015.1 Klebsiella pneumoniae | reverse complement strand
ATGTTCGCGCACCTTCACCAGCAAGGCGGTTTCCTCGTCTCGCTCGAGCGCTGCGCGATCAACTGGCGCGCGCTCCTCGGACGCAGGAAACGGCAGAATGGCGGCGTCTTCTGGGGGGTGTCGGTCGGTCATGGATAGTTTCATCATGGCAGTTTGTACGCAGGGCGCCAACGCCTGGATCAGCGGATAGCCAAGTGATCCACCCTCCTCTCGATAACGTAACCTACCGCAGGCCACCACCTCGAGGACTCGGCATGCAGGATCAGAGCGGGCGCGTAGCACCACTGCGTATTGCGGTAGTCGGTGCCGGGATATCCGGCCTCAGTGCCGCGTGGCTGCTCGACCGCCAGCATGAGGTCACGTTGTTTGAAGCAGGCGCCACGCTCGGTGGTCACAGCAATACCGTGACGGTGGACGATCACGGGCGCGACCTTGCCGTCGACACTGGATTCATTGTCTATAACGCGCCCAATTATCCGAATCTGGTGGCCCTGTTTGACGAACTTGGGGTGGCCACCCACGCCAGCGACATGTCCTTCGCCGCCTCGCTCGAGGATGGCCGTTTTGAGTACGCGGGCAGCGATCTGGCGGGTCTGTTCGCCCAGCCGCGCAACCTGCTGCGTCCACGCTTCTGGCGCATGTTGATGGACATCATGCGCTTCTACCGCGATGCGGCGGGCTATCTGGCCGGCGCGGATGCCGAGTTACCACTCGGCACGCTGCTCGAGCGTCATGGGTACTCACAGGCCTTCTGTCGTGATCATCTGTTGCCGATGGCGGCGGCCATCTGGTCGGCTTCGGCGGCCGACATCCGCCATTACCCGGCCCGTGCTTTTATCCAGTTCTGCATGAATCACGGCCTGCTGCAGCTTGCCGACCGACCGCAATGGCGTACGGTGGTCGGCGGCGCGCGCGAATACGTTTTACGCTTACGCGCGCAGTTGCGCGGTACGGTGTTCGCCGATTGCGCTGTTAAAGCCATCGCGCGCCAGCCCCACAGCGCGGTGGTGGTCAGTGCCGACGGCCGTACGCAGCACTTCGACCATGTCGTCATCGCGACCCATGCGGATGACGCACTGGCCTTGCTCGATATGCCCAGTGCGGACGAACGGCGCGTGCTCGGTGCGTTTCGTTATGCGCGTAATGTCGCTTATCTGCACACCGACGCCAGCCTCATGCCGCAACGCCGACGTGCGTGGGCAAGCTGGAATTTCCTCGAACGCGGGCAAACCGGTGCCGACAGCGCGTTATGCGTCACTTATTGGATGAACCGCCTGCAGCCCCTCGCCAGCGCGCAGCAGTGGTTCGTGACTTTGAATCCGCCCCATGCGCCCGCCCCCCACGCCACCCATTACAGCGCCACCTACCACCATCCGCAGTACGACGATGCCACGCTCGGCGCGCAGCGCGCGCTGTGGGATATCCAAGGCGTGCAGCGCACCTGGTTTTGTGGCAGTTACTTCGGTTACGGCTTTCACGAAGATGGCCTGCAGGCCGGCCTGCTGGTCGCCGAACAACTCGGCGGGGTGACGCGCCCGTGGGGTATGCCGGCACAGGCCAGCCGCGTGCCGCTGCCGCCCGCGAAGTTCGCGCCGCAATACGCGAGCGCCGCGTGAGCGCGACGGGACGCAATCAAGCCGCGCGCCAGCCCGAGCTCTGCGTGGGCACGGTTGTTCACCATCGACTCCGCCCGGCCGCCCATCATTTCAGCTACCCGGTGTTTTTCCTGCGTATCCCGCTGTCGTGCCTCGATGCACTGCCCAACCGTTATTTGAGCCGCGAACGTTTTAACTTGATGTCGTTCTACGCCTGCGACTATGGGCCACGGGACGGTTCAGATCTGCTGTTGTGGGCGCGCGCGCAACTCGCCGAGGCCGACCTCGACGGTATCGATGGCGAAGTGGTGCTGCAGACCTTTCCGCGTTTGCTGGGTTACGTTTTCAATCCCATCACTATCTGGTATTGCCACGCGCGCAGTGGCGCCCTGCGCGCGGTGATCTGCGAGGTCAGCAACACTTTTGGCGAACGACACAACTATGTGCTGAGTGTCGCTGATGGCAGCGACATCGCCCCCGACAGCTCGCTCACAGTCGACAAACAACTGCATGTTTCGCCCTTTTGCGAAGTGCGCGGCCACTATCGTTTTCGTTTTCTGCAGGACGATGCCCGCAGCCATGCGCGTATTGATTATTGCGATGGAGCGAACGAGCAGGACCGGCTGATCCTGACCACCATCGCCGGCAAACCCCAGGCATTGAACGCTCGCTCCACCCTGCGCACCTTCCTGCGTTACCCCCTGTTCACACTCGGTGTGATGGCACGCATCCACTGGCAGGCCTTGGTGCTGTGGCGCAAGCGCGTGCCGTGGTTCCGCAAGCCCGCCCCGCCGGCACTGGAAACCTCCCATTGAACAAAGCACCTATGGCCATCGAACAATCCACCAAGACATTTTCGCAACAGAGGGTACCGGCGGTCGCCCGCGCCTTTCTCGCGCTGCTCGCGCGACTGGACCACGGGCAACTGAATTTCACCGCGCCGGATGGCACTCGCAGCTGTTTTCGTGGCAGCCACAGCGGCCCGCAGGCCGATCTGGAGATCAGTGACTGGGGCGTCGCGTCAGCCATCATGCGTGCGGCGGATGTCGGCATGGCCGAGTGTTATCGCGACGGCCGCCTCAACACCCAGGATCTGACCGCGCTGTTATTGCTGTGCGCGGCCAACGAGCAGGCGCTCGCGCAACGTTTTTACGCGCAGCCGCTGGTGTCTATGTACCTGCGCTTGAGGCATCTGTGGCGCTCCAATACGCGCGCCCAGGCCAAGCGCAACATCGCCGCGCACTACGACTTGTCCAACCAGTTCTACGCGCTGTGGCTGGACGAGACCATGACTTATTCGAGCGCCTGCTTCGACGGTGACCCGGCGCGCCCGCTGGCGGCCGCGCAGGAAGCGAAATACGAGCGCATGCTGAATCTGGTCGACGCGCAGCCTGGCCAGCATCTGCTCGAAGTCGGCTGCGGCTGGGGCGGTTTTGCCGAATACGCAGTGCGCAGCCGCGATGTGCGTATCACCGGCATCACCTTGTCGCCAGCCCAACTTGCCTTTGCGCAGGCACGTATGGCCCGCGCCGGCATTGAGCAGCAGGTGAGTCTTGAACTCATCGACTATCGCGATCTCGGCGGACAATTTGATCACATCGTCTCGGTGGAGATGTTCGAAGCGGTGGGCGAGCGCTACTGGCGCCGCTATTTCGAC
>CAMCBY010000496.1 GCA_945873015.1 Klebsiella pneumoniae | reverse complement strand
ATACCGTTTTGTCGCGCGCGGCGGTGGCCGACGAGCTCGCGCGCGGCGAGCTTTGCGCGATACCGCTGGTCGCGCCGCGGGTCGAACGGCACATGGTACTGGCGCGCGCCAGCAATCGGCCGGTGTCGAATGCAGTCCGCGCCACCACCGCGCTGCTGGAGGAATGTGTGCGCAGTTTTGACGGTGAGTTCTGGCGGGTCACGCAGACCTCGTGAGCGGCCCACGGGCTATAAGATATTCTTATCCGTCCTATCGTCATCCGCTCATTTACACCACTATCATCGACTCATTAAGCTGCGCCCTCACCCGCGACGCCGGTCATGTTGTTCAGAGCTGGGCCGCCCCTGAGGCGGGCTTATGCCGAAGCGGCCGAGGTCGGGATTTTTCTCGTGCAAGGACGATGGAATTCGGGCAGTTCCCGTTGGCGGGAACCTCGACGTGTGCAAGCGTTATCTCAATCCGGTGAGGGCGAGATCCCTGGCGCGGAACTCACCCCGCACACCGTAAAGTGTCAGCAGCGGCCAGGTGTCGCCGCTGTTCGTGCAAATCCTGCTGACGGGCGATCCTCGTCGGCCTTAAGAATCTATTGCGTGGAAGCAGAACCATGAGCGACGAACATCAGGAAATCGTGGCGCAATTGCGCGACACCGTGAAGAAAGTCTGCGATGAATTCGCCGGCGAATACTGGCGTGCAAAAGACCGTGAACGCCAATATCCCAAGGAGTTCGTCGACCGTCTGACCGAACTCGGCCTGCTGGCCGCGCTGATCCCCGAAGAGTACGGCGGCAGCGGTCTTCCCATCTCGATGGGAGTTGAGATTCTCAAAGCCATTCATGAATTCGGTGGCAACGCTGGCGCCTGCCATGCGCAGATGTACACCATGGGCACCGTATTGCGGCATGGCAACGCCGAGCAGAAGCAGAAGTATCTGCCGGGCGTGGCCTCGGGCGAACTGCGGCTGCAGGCTTTCGGTGTCACCGAGCCGACCGCCGGCACCGACACCACCAGCATCTCGACCGTCGCAGTGCGCGATGGTGACAAATACATCGTCAATGGCCAGAAGGTGTGGACCTCGCGCGCCCTGCAGTCTGATCTCATGATCCTGCTTGCGCGCACCACGCCGAAAGATAAAGTGGTGAAGCGCGCCGATGGTCTGTCGGTATTCCTCATCGACATGCGCGAAGCGAAGAAAAATGGCATGACCATCAATCCGATTCGCACCATGATCAACCATTCGACCACCGAGATCTTTTTCGACAACGTGCCGATCCCCGCCGACAGTCTCATCGGCGAAGAAGGCAAGGGTTTCCGCTACATCCTGTCGGGCATGAATGCCGAGCGCATTCTGATCGCGGCCGAGTGTGTGGGTGACGCGCGCTGGTTCATCAAGAAGGCCGCTGATTATGCGCGTGAGCGTGTGGTGTTCGGCCGTCCGATAGGCCAGAACCAGGGCATCCAGTTCCCCATCGCGCAGGCTTTCGCGCAGACCGAGGCAGCCGAAGCGGTATTGGAGAAGGCGTGTCGAATTTATGAAGCAGGCGGCAACGCCGGCACCTACGCCAATCTGTCCAAGATGCTCGCGTCGGAAGCAGCATGGGCGGCAGCCGATACCTGCATGCAGACCCACGGCGGTTTCGGCGTTGCCGAGGAATACGATGTTGAACGCAAGTTCCGCGAATCGCGGCTGTATCGCATCGCACCTATTTCGACCAACCTCATCCTGTCCTACATCGCAGAACACGAGTTGGAACTGCCGCGTTCCTATTGATCTCGTGCGCTTGTGCCGCGTTCGTCAGGTGTTTCAAACATGACGAACGCGGCGCACCTTCATTCATTGTTTTGTGATGCCCAGAGTAGACCACACCATGTCGACACTGCCCCTCTCGGATCTGCTGGTTGTCTCGTTAGAGCAAGCGGTGGCCGCGCCCTATTGCACGCGCCTGCTCGCCGAAGGTGGCGCACGCATCATCAAACTGGAACGGCCCGAAGGCGATTTTGCGCGGGCCTATGACACCGCCATTCACGGGCAGAGCGCCTACTTTGTGTGGCTCAATACCGGTAAGGAGTCGCTGGCGGTCGATCTGACCCGCACTGAGGATGCCGATTTATTGCGCTCGATGCTGGCACGCGCCGATGTGTTCGTGCAGAACCTGAAACCAGGTTCGGTGGATAAACTGGGTTTCGGTTATGCGGCCGTAAACGCGCTCAATCCGCGCCTGGTGATGTGCAGCATCTCGGGTTATGGCGCCAGCGGCCCTTACGCGGACATGAAGGCCTATGACGCCTTGATTCAAGCGGAAACCGGTTTGTGTTCGGTGACCGGCGCACCGGGCCAGCCGAGCAAGGTGGGGGCTTCGATTTGCGATATTTCAACCGGCTTGAGCGCCTACGGCGAAGTGTTGAAGGCGCTCTACGCACGCCACAAGAGCGGCCTCGGCACACATATCGAACTGTCGCTGTTTGAGGTCTTGTCGGAATGGATGGCCGTGCCGCTGGCTATCCTCGAATACACCGGCAAGATGCTGGCCGGCACCGGTATGGACCATGCACAGCTTGCACCCTACGGCGCCTACGCCGCACAGGATGGTCCGATTTTCGTCGTCATTCAGAACAATCGCGAATGGCTGCAGTTATGCCGCGACGGCCTCGGACGGCCGGAGATGGCCGATGACCCGCGCTACAAGACCAACGTCTTGCGGGTCGAGAACCGCGCTGCGCTGCGCGCCGATATGGAGGCAGTGTTCGCGCGTCACACCCAGGCCGAACTCGCAGTGAAGCTCAATCAGGCGGGGATCGCCTGCGGCAGCATCAATGATATTGCGGGTTTGCAGAAACATCCGGCCTTGCGCCGTAAGGACATCACGCTCGGCGAGCAATCAGTGTCGCTGATTCGTCGCACCGGTGATGGTCTGCAGAATGCCGCGGTGCCCGCGCTCGATGAACAGGGCGCGGCCATACGCGCCGAGTTCGCTGCACGCTGACCTGATTCGACATCACACCATGCGTTGCCGAGCGCGACGCATCCACCAATACCAGCGGCCGAACTGTGCCGCACAGCCAGGGTGAGGAACAATGGCCGAGCATTATATTGATGGTCCCTATTTTGAGGACTTCCACGTCGGACAACTGTTTGCGGCACCGGCCGTGACCGTGACCGAAGGGCATACCGCCTTCTATCAATCAGTGACCGGCGACCGCATGCGTCTGCCCTTGGACCGACATCTGTCCCAAGCCGTGACCGGTGAAGCCCGTT
>CAMCBY010000495.1 GCA_945873015.1 Klebsiella pneumoniae | reverse complement strand
CTGTGTCACGCAAAGAGACCTACCATCGCAGCACCCTCGCCATCGTCTACGACTTCGACGGCACGCTGACCCCGCAGCCCATGCAGGAATACACCGTGCTGCCACAGCTTGGCATCAGCGGCGAGGAGTTCTGGGCTGAGGTCAATGCTGAGGTGCGTCGCACCGGCGGCGATTCCATCCTCACCTACATGCGCCTGTTGGTCGAGAAAATCGAAGCCAACAAGGCGCACTTGAGCCGCGAGGCGCTGCGCACGCTGGCGGCAGGCATCGAATATTATCCAGGCGTCGATTCGTGGTTCGAGCGCGTGAATGCCTACGTGCACGAAAAGACCGGCGGCAGCGTGCAGACCCGCCATTACATTGTGTCCGCCGGTCTGTCGGAAATTCTCGAAGGCATCAGCATCAAACATCACTTCACGCGTATCTACGCCTCTCAGTATTATTTTGACCATCACGAGGCGGCGCGCTTTCCGACTGTCGTCATCAACGACACCGCCAAGACCCAATACCTGTTCCGCATCAACAAGGGGCGCGAGGACAGCCTCGAGACCATCAACGAATACATGCCCGAAGGTGCGCGCCCGATCCCCTTTCAGCACATGCTGTACGTGGGCGATGGCTTGACTGACGTGCCGTGCATGACGGTAGTGAAAAACTACGGTGGCTTCGCCGTAGCGGTCCACAAACCGCGCAGTCAGGACGCTGTCAAGGTCTGCCGCGAACTGGTAGACGCCAACCGTATCGATTTCTACGCGCCCGCCGATTATGGCGCCGGGCGCAAACTGGAACAGCGCGTACACAAGATTCTCGACTTGATCATCGCGCGGATTGCTTTTGAACAGGAACGCCATGAGTTCCTAAAAGACATGCGAAAGGCTTGAATGTGAAATCAACTCCCACCCCCCTGGCGCGCCGCGCCGTGCGCAGCGTGTTACTGCTGATGCTCGCCGCTCTGCTCGGCGCCTGCAGCAGTGTCTCGATGCCCAAGGTTTCGATGCCGAAGATGCCGTCGTTAAAAAGCGCGGAAGAAAAACCCAAGGATTTGTCCGCCACGCCGCGCGATCTCTTGACCGCCAAGCTGGTCAATCCGCGACCCGACCCGAACATTCCCAATCTCACCGTCGGTAAACTCATGGAATTCGCCGACCGTTATCTTGCCTGCGACTGCGCCAACATGCGTTTTGGTCAGTCGTGGCAGAAGGTCGATGATGGCTACATTCTTCTGACCAGTTCCGGCGTGTGGCGGCCACTGCACTTCGTGTGCAAAGACGCCGGCGAGAGCCGCGAGTGTTTTCTCGCCGAAATCGACCGCGGCCCACAGACGCCGACCTTGACCGAGCGTTTTGTGCCGGGTGGTGACTTCATCAAGTCCATATATGAGAACGGCGTGAAGTGCGAACGCGAAACCCCTTGCCAATAATTCAACCGCCTTTAATTTTTTGGAAATTACGCCATGAACGTGCTCAATGAAGAACAGTCCATGATGGTTGAAGCGGCGCGCCGCTTCGTACGTGAGCAGATAATCGCACCGCGTCTCGACATGGCGCTGGACCGCAGCGCGGAATTTCCGCACGCCATCATCGAGGCGATGTGGGAACAGGGCCTGTTGAACGGCGAGTTTCCGACCGAAGTCGGTGGTGCGGGTTTGAGCTGCTACGATCACACCCTGGTCATCGAGGAACTCAACTACGGTTGTCTCGGCATCGCGACCTCGGCGATTGCCAACAGTCTCGCCGCATTGCCCTTACAACTGGCCGACAACGAGGCACTGCGCCAGAAGTATCTCGGCGGTCTGGTCGAAAAGCACGGTTACGCGGCCTATGCCTGCTCCGAGCCCGACGCGGGCTCCGACGTCGCCGGCATGAGCACCCGTTTCGTGAAGAAGGGCGACAAATACATCCTGAACGGCCGCAAGCGCTGGATCACCAATGCCGATGTCGCCGACTGGTACACCGTGTTCGCACGCGAACAGGGCAGCAGCGGCCATCGCGGCATCGCCATATTTGTGGTCGATGCCGGCACCCCGGGCCTGCGCTGGGAATCGATGATCCACAAACTCGGGCAGCGCGCCTCGCATACCGGTGACGTGGTTTTCGAAGACGTGGAAGTACCGGCAGAAAACGTGCTGGCCGGCCCCGAACATGGTTTTAAACTCGCCATGGCGACGTTTGATCGCTCGCGTCCGTGGATTGCGGCCGGCGCTGCCGGTGTGATTCGCCGCGCGCGCGACGAAGCGCTGCGTTATGCGACCGAGAGAAAGGCCTTTGGCGAACCCATCGTCAATCATCAGATGGTGGCGGCGATGCTGGCCGACATGGAGATCAGTTATCTCGCCACGCGGCTTCTATGCCTGAATGCCGCCGCTGAAGTCGATCGCGGCAATCTGCGCGGCAGCCACAGCGCCTGCGCCAAAGCGTTTGGTGGTGACGCAGCGATGAAATGCACCACCGACGCGGTGCAGATCTTCGGTGGTTATGGTTATACCCAGGACTTCGTGGTCGAGAAACTCATGCGCGACGCCAAATTGCTGCAGATTTACGAAGGCACCTCGCAGATCCAGCGGCTGGTGATTTCACGCGACATGGTACGCAGCCTCGGCGCGTGACCATCAACTACGCTTTATTTTGCAGGTGCGAATTTATTCGCACACTGAAATCCATCCCAACGAAATCTCAAAAATACAGGACTCCCCCATGATCAAAATCGGCGACGAACTGCCCACCGGCACACTCTATGAATTCAACGAAGTCGAAAGCGAAGGCTGCGCCATCGGTCCACAACCGGTAGACGTCAAAGCCGCCGCGGCCGGCCGCACCATCGCCATTTTTGGTCTGCCCGGTGCGTTCACACCGACCTGCTCGGCCAAACATCTGCCGGGTTATATCGCCCAGGCCGACGCGCTCAAGGCCAAGGGCGTCGACGAGATCTGGTGCCTGTCGGTCAACGATGCGTTCGTCATGGGCATGTGGGGTCGCGATCAGAAAGCCAGCGGCAAGGTGCGTATGCTCGGTGACGGCAGTGGACTGGTATCCAAGGCGATGGGGCTGGAACTCGATCTGGTGGCGCGTGGCATGGGTGTGCGCATGCAGCGCTTCTCGATGCTGGTCAAGGACGGCAAGGTCACCCGGTTCAACCTCGAAGGGCCGGGCAAGTTTGAAGTGAGCGACGCCGAGACCATGCTCACGCAGCTCTAATCCGCCCCCCCCGTAGGTGCGAATTCATTCGCACATTCAAAGGCGCGGCTACACGCCCT
>CAMCBY010000494.1 GCA_945873015.1 Klebsiella pneumoniae | reverse complement strand
AAGATGTAGACCCGCCGGCGGTCGAGGCGCTGCGGCACGGACCGCGCGGCCGGCGCGCTAGAAGCGGTCTCAAAATAGCTGCGCTTGCCATTTTGCGCGTCGGCGGTGCTCGAAATCCTCAGGTATTTCTGTATACGCTGCAGTTTCTCCGCGCCGGCGACGCGCAAACTGACTGCGCTCGCTTAATTTTGAGACCGCTTCTAAGCGGTTGCATCGCATTTTCATGCAGGACGGCAGGCCCGGTCTATTGCTCCCAAAGGCCACCTGACGCGCCGATCAGCGGCGCCGAGGTGCGCAGCACGGAGGCGTCCGCTCCCTGGGCTGGTCAGGCAGCAAGTGGCGCTTCAGGTGACTGGTTTCAGTTCGACGATTGGAATGACGCGAGTTACGCGCGCTTGGTATTCGGCAAAGATGGGATAGGTCTCAGCGAACTGGCGGAAGAAGTGGTCTCGCTCTTCGCCTTCAAGCACTTCCGCATGCGCCCGATAGGTAGTCCCCTCTTTTTCAACCGTGACTAGCGGGTTCTTCACCAAGTTGTAGAACCAGGGCGGGTTGCGGGCTGCACCGCCCATGGAGCCAATTATCGCCAGCCGCCCATCGACCGTATGGGAAAACAGCGGAATGGTTCTCGGCTCTCCGGATTTCGCGCCAATGGTCGTAAGAATCAGGCAGGGGATGGCGCCTAGCTCACCCGGGATGATGCCCGCATGCTCTCGAAGCGCACGCATTACCCGTTCGTTCACTTGCCGCGTGGTTGACCCATTGGAGACCCACGCCTTCGAACCCGGTCCATCTTCTGATTTGACTTCCTCGGCCAGCGCCAGCAAATCAGTCCAGTCCAAATTTTCGTCAGTTATCATTTCGCGAGGTCTCGATCATCTCCAATAAGCTATTGGAGTGGACGCCTAAGGTAAAGAACGAGCAAATGGTTCGAGGCCCAAACCGTGCTGCCCAACAGCTGGACAGGCGAGGGGCGAGCGAGCACGCGACACCGCGCGCGGCTAGCGCAGTCACTGAATCAGAGTTTCCTTGAGTGCGATGCCTGTGTTATCACTGGCGGCCAAGCACCTGTACCACCATGTCCGACACGCCAGACTCTCAAGACCACGCCCTGCGCGATCGCGATCAGCGCTTCATGCAACTCGCGCTCATCCTGGCGCGGCGCGCCGAAAGTGAAGGCGAGGTGCCGGTAGGCGCGCTGGTGACGCTGGACGACGAGGTGCTGAGCGAGGGCTGGAATCGGCCGGTCAGCAGCGACGACCCGACCGCCCACGCCGAAATCGTCGCGATCCGCGCCGCCGCCAGCCGGCTGCGCAACTACCGCATGCCCGGCACCACGCTCTACGTGACTCTGGAGCCCTGTGCGATGTGTGCCGGCGCCATCGTGCAGGCGCGTATCGCGCGGGTAGTGTTTGGCGCCCGCGACCCGCGCACCGGCGCCGCCGGCAGCGTGTTGAACGTGCTGGAACATCCTGTTCTCAATCATCGCGCGGCCTTGACCGCCGGCGTCGAAGCGGAGGCCTGTGCCATGTTGCTGGTCAATTTTTTCAAGGCGCGGCGTGCCGCGAGCCGTACCCCATGAGCGGCGCACCCAGCCAGGACGCGTTGGAGGCGCTGGGCCGCGAGCTCGGCAGCGCGCTGCTCGAACGCGGCTGGCGCATGGCGACCGCTGAGTCCTGCACTGGCGGCTGGATAGCCCAGACCATGACTGCCACCGCCGGCAGTTCCGACTGGTTCGAGTGCGGCCTTGTCACCTATTCCAATGCTGCCAAAGTCAGCCTGCTCGGCGTCGAGGCCATGACCCTCGAGCGGCACGGTGCGGTCAGCGTCGAGACTGCTGGCGAGATGGCGGCGGGGGCGCTCAAGGTCAGCGACGTCGATGTGACGGTGGCGGTCACCGGCGTGGCCGGGCCCGGCGGCGGCTCGCCACAGAAACCGGTCGGTACGGTGTGTTTCGGTTTTGCCGTCAACGGCCGTGCGACGGTGACCGAGAGGCTGGTATTCGCCGGCGACCGCCGAGCAGTGCGCGCCCACACCGTGGCTCACGCCCTGCAACGCCTGCTTGAGATGCTCCCTTAGGCGCCATGCGCCTGTTCTTCGCGCTGTGGCCTGACGACGCGACACGCGACGCCCTGGCCAGCGCGGCCGCGCTGCTCAATCTGCGCGACGGCCGGCCGGCGCAGCGCGCCGATCTGCATATGACCCTGGCCTTCCTGGGGGAGGTGCCCGAGGCCCGCGTCGCGGCGCTGTGCGCGATGGCCGCGGGGCTGCGCGTATCAAGCTTCGAGCTCGGCATCTCGGCCGCCGGCTGGTGGCGGCGCAGTCGTGTCGCGTGGCTCGCGCCCGCCACCGTACCCGCGGCACTGACCGCGCTCGGCATGGCGCTGCAACAGGGGGCCGGCATCGCCGCCGAGGGCGTCGCGAGCTACCGTCCTCATGTCACGGTGGCGCGCGGTGTGCGGCGCCCGCCCGGCCTGTTGGCATCCTTTTCCGTGCCCTGGGCGGCGCGTCATTTCGTATTGGTTTCATCGAATTCCGCCAGCACCGGGCCGCGCTATCAGACCCTCGCGCAATGGCCGCTGGCGAGTGCCTGTGTCGATTAAAGGGGCCGGTCTTCTGTGCAATAATCCGGGCCGCTGAATCACATACGGGCTATTTCATGAAGAGGACAAACAATATGGACGACAACAAGCAAAAAGCGCTAGGAGCGGCGCTGTCCCAAATCGAAAAACAATTCGGCACAGGGTCCATCATGCGTATGGGCGATGGCGGCACCGTGCCCGACATCGAAGTCGTATCGACCGGATCATTGAGTCTCGATATCGCGCTCGGCGTCGGCGGTCTGCCGCGCGGCCGCGTGGTCGAAATCTTCGGCCCTGAATCATCCGGCAAAACCACGCTGGCGCTGCACGTGGTGGCGGAAATTCAGAAAAAAGGTGGCACCGCCGCCTTCATCGACGCCGAACACGCGCTCGACCCGCAGTACGCCGAAAAGCTCGGCGTGAACGTCAAGGAACTGCTGGTCTCGCAGCCCGATACCGGCGAGCAGGCGCTTGAGATCACCGACATGCTGGTGCGCTCCGGCGCCATCGACTGCATCATCGTCGACTCGGTCGCGGCGCTGGTGCCCAAGGCTGAAATTGAAGGCGAGATGGGCGATACCCATGTCGGCCTGCAGGCACGCCTCATGTCCCAGGCGCTGCGCAAGCTGACCGGTAACGTCAAACGTTCCAATACGCTGATCATCTTCATC
>CAMCBY010000493.1 GCA_945873015.1 Klebsiella pneumoniae | reverse complement strand
GCAGCGCCACCCCGTAACGGTCGACCAGCCTGCCGGTGACGATGCCTCCGATGCCGAAACCCAGCATCACCATGGTGAACGGCAGTGACGCCCCGGCCCGTGAAATCGCGAAATCGACCTGGAAAGCCGGCAAGGCCACCACCACCACATACATGCCGGCGCTGCCGATGGTGGTCAGCGCCAGACACGCGAACAAACGCGCCCAGGCGTAATTGGAATCAACAGCCGCGGTGTTGCTCATGCACTCCCCCAGAGATTGCTACGCTGCGCGCCGACTGAGTCTGACCGTGGTGATGGTTGCGAGATGTGGGTGTGCCACTGCCCCGCACCCGAACTGCCCGGCGCCGAGCCGCGACCATACGCGAAAATCGCCGCGCTTCACATGTGTGCGTGCGGGCGCTCGCCAAAGCGTCCGTAGCGGATCAGCAGCGCCGGCATCACCAGCAGGTTCAATAACGTCGATGACACCAGGCCACCGATGATGATGGCGGCCATCGGGCCCATGATCTCGCGGCCGGGATTATCGCTGTCCACCGTCAGTGGCAGCATCGCCAGCGCGGTGACGAGCGCGGTCATGAGGATGGCCGGCAGGCGTTCGCGCGCACCGCGCAGCGCGGTGTCGAGATTCCACGCACAGCCTTCATGCTCGACCAGATGCTGGTAATGGGACACCAGCATGATGCTGTTACGCACCGTGATGCCGAACAGAGTGACAAAACCGACCACCGAACCGACCGACACCACCCCACCCCCCAGCACCACCGCCAGCACGCCGCCGAGCAGGGAAAACGGCAGGTTCAATAAAATCAGCAGCAGATAGCGCAGACGCCCCACTGCCATATAAATCAACAGCAGCACGCCAACGCCGGCAATCGCTGCATGGGCGATAAGGTCGCGCCGCGCCTCGGCCTGCGCCACCGCCGCGCCACTGAACTCGACATGCACACCCTCGGGGAATGCCATGGTGGCGAACACCCGCGCGCGCAGTTCGCGCATAAAACTCCCAAGGTCGCGGCCTTCGACCGCGGTCGTGACCACCTGCAGGCGCTGCGCATCACGGTGCAGAATGTTGTAGCGCGCCGCGCTCTGGCTGATATCGGCTACCTGGCGCAGACGCACCGGGCCGGCGGCGTCGACCGCGACTATCAATTCGCCCAGCCGCTGCGCGTCGCCACGGGTGGCCTCATCGAGCAATACCGTCACCGGCAGGCGCCGGTTGTCGGCCATCACCTCGTTGACTGCGAGTCCGCTGTAGGCGCTCTGCACTGTCTCCAACACAGCGCGCGTCGACAGTCCATAGCGCGCCAGCCGCGTGGTATCGAGCGCGATACGCATGGTCGGCGTTTCATAGGCGGCGCGCACCCGCACATTGCTCGCGCCGTCGATGCCGCGCAGCAGCGTCGCGAGTTCCAGGGCCTTGCCATCGAGCACGTCGAGATCGCGGCCGTAAAGATTCACCACCACCGGAGCGGTGTAGCCGGAAATGGTTTCGTCGATGCGTTCGGTGAGGAAAGTATTGGCTTCAAAGGTGATGCCAGGATAGAGCCGCAGCACCGCGCGTAGTTGTTCGAGTATGTATTGCTGTGTGGTGCCACTCGCCGGTGCGAGGCCGATTTCGTATTCGCTGTAATGACTGCCATAGGTATCGGCGCCACGCGCGGCGCGTCCCGCCCACTGCGAGACCGACGTCACGCCGTCTATCTCGAGAAAGCGCTGCGTGAGCTTGCTGCCCATGCGCAGCGATTCATCGAGACTGGTGCCGGGCAAGCCGGTGGTATGAACGATAAAATGCCCCTCGCGCAGATCGGGCAGAAAACGCGCGCCCAAACCCGGCAACAAGGCCGCCACTGCCAGCACACACAACAGGCTCAAGCTCACCGCCAGCAAGGGACGCAGCGCGACGCTCCGCACCGCCGCGCTGTAACGCGGATTCAACCAGCGGAACACCGGTGCCTCGTACGCCGCGCCGCGCGCATCGGCGAGCAGACTGACGCACAAGGCCGGCGTGACCGTGATCGCAACCAGCAAGGACGCCAGCACCGCGAGGATATAAGCCAGGCCGAGCGGCGCGAACAGACGACCGCTGACGCCACCCAAGGTCAGCAGGGGCACAAACACCAGCGCCACGATGAAGGTCGCATAGACCACCGAACCACGCACTTCGAGCGACGCGGCCAGCGCCACCGCCGCGCGATCCTCATCGGCGCGCGCCTCGCGCAGGCGTCGAAAAATATTCTCGGTATCGATGATGGCGTCATCCACCACTTCGCCCAGCGCAATCGCGAGACCACCGATCACCAGCACATTGAGATTGACGCCGCAGGCGATCAGGACGATAACGGCCGTCAGCAGCGACAACGGAATGGCGAGCGCCGAGATCAGTGCAGAGCGCAGGTTGTACAAACCCACCAGCAATACCAGCAACACCAGCGCGCCACCGATCAAGAGGTGACGGGCGATATCGCCGATGGCGGTACTGATGTAATCGGCGGGCACAAACAAACGCCCATGCAGCGTGATGTTCTGTTGCGCGAGGGCCGGTTCGAGATCGGCAAACAAGGCATCGAGTTTGTTCGACACCGTCAGGGTATTGGCGCCGAGCTGACCGATGATCATCATCACTACCGCTGGTCGCCCGCCAACCTGCGCGGCGCTGATGCGCGGCAACGCGCCCCAGTGCACATCGGCGACCTCGCCCAGGGTCACGCTGCCACCGTCATCGAAACGCACACTGGCAGCCGCCAACGCGGCAGGCGTGAGGGTCGTGCCGCCGCCAGTGATGGCGAGTTGCTGATTGCTGTTCTCAACCACGCCGAGCGCCAGATCGGCGCTCGCATTGCGCGCGGCAGCGGCAAGATCGGTGAGACTCAATCCGAGCCGCGCCAGCGCGGCATCGCGCGGCGCTACGATCAGCGCGCGCGATGCACCACCAAACACATTGACGTCAGCGACGCCCGCCACGCCCAGCAGGCGTGGCACCAGCACCTGCTCGGTGACATCACGCAAACGCAGACCATCATCGTCCTGCGCCACCAGAGCGATACTGCGCACGGTGGCCGAGGACGACGCCAACGGCGCTATTACCGGTTCGCGCACACCGGCCGGCAGCAGTGCCCTGACGTTGGCCAGCCGCTCGGTGACCTGCTGACGATTGCGATAGATATCGCTGCCGTCGTTGAACACCAAGGTCACGATCGACAGGCCTTGAATGGATTCGGAGCGCTGGTGATCGAGCGCGATAAGTCCGCCCAGCGCGCCTTCCAGCGGTTG
>CAMCBY010000492.1 GCA_945873015.1 Klebsiella pneumoniae | reverse complement strand
GCCGACGCCGCGCAGTCCGGTCTCAAACTCGAGCAAGCCGATTGTTTCGGCCATGATTACGCCACCACCCTGGTGCTGTGGCGGGAGCGCGTGCAGGCCGCCGCGGCACCGATACGCGCGCTCGGCTTTGATGAACGTTTCATGCGTCTATGGCAGTTTTACCTATGTTACTGCGAAGCGGGTTTTCGGAGCGGACGCACCGACGTCGTGCAACTCGCCTTCAGCCATGACCGCTGACCGCGCACGCCAGTCGAGGGGCGCGCTGGTGCTGCTGGCGACACTGGTGCTGAGCCTTAATCTTTGCGCCAGCGAGTTGCCGGGCGCGCTGCGCGAACACCTGCCATCCTTAAAATTGTATGGCAGCGCCGACATGCGCCAATTCGGTTTCAAGATTTACACCGCGCGCCTGTGGACTGACGAGCAAGGCTATCGCGCCGCGGCACCCTACGCGCTCGATCTCGAATACGCGCTCAACATCGACGCCGATGACCTGGTCGAAACCAGCATCAAGGAAATGCGTCGTCAGGGTCAAAATGACGAGGCGCTGCTGGCGCGCTGGCAGCAAGCCATGGCGCAGGTTTTCCCCGACGTACGCAAGGGCGATCGTTTGATTGGAGTGGCCGTACCCGGCGTTGAAGCGCGCTTTTATTCGGCGCGGGGTTATATCGCCAGCATCCGTGACGCAGATTTCGTCAAAGCATTTTTTGGCATCTGGCTGGATGACGATACCCGCGCTCCGCGCGTTCGCGCGCGTCTGCTCGGTGACGGCTTGCCGCGCCTGTGAGTGCGCTGCCGACCGCACGGCTGTATGCCTATGGCGCACTCGCCGCGCCACTCGCGATGTTGTCCTTGCCGGTCTATGTGCATATACCGAAGTTCTACGCCGAACAATTCGGGCTGGCGCTCGGCACGCAGGGCGCCCTGCTGCTGGCGGCGCGCGCGCTGGATGCATTGCAGGATCCGCTGATCGGACAACTCGGCGATCGCGCGCGTGCGCGCGGCATCGACAGACGCGTCTGGATGCTCGCCGGTGCGCCGCTGCTGGCGCTGGCCAGTGTCGGCCTGTTCGCGCCGCCGGCGTGGGCGCTAGCCCATATCGGCGGCTGGTTCGTGGCCATGCTGCTGCTGGTTTACAGCGCACTGGCGCTGGTGCAGATCAGTTATCACGCCTACGGCGCGGAGTTGTCCACGCAACGTGATGAACGCACCCGCATCACCGCGATTCGTGAAGGACTCGGCCTGCTCGGCATCCTGGCTGGTGTGTTGCTGCCGGCCTGGTGCGCGCTCGATGCAGGGCCGCGCGCAGGTTTTGGCCTGTTCGCCCTGATAGTCGCCGGCCTGTTGTTATTGGCCACTGTTGTCAGTGTGTTTCTCGCCCCGCCACCGCCGACCGCGAGCGACGACGCGCTCAGCAGGGACAGCGCCTGGCGCGCCATGACGCGGCCGCTTTCTAATCCGCGCTTTCGCCATCTGCTGGCGGTGTTCCTGCTGAATGGCACTGCCAATGCCATTCCCGCCACCTTGGTGCTGTTCTATATCGATGACGTGGTCGGGCGCGAAGACCTCGCGCCGGCATTTCTGTGTACCTATTTTCTGGCCGGCATCCTCACCATGCCCTTGTGGCCGTGGCTGGCGCGGCGCTACTCGCCCGAACGTGCGTGGCTGGCGGGCATGCTGGCCGCTATCGTGGCGTTCCTGGCAGCGGCTTTTCTTGGCAACGGCGATGTGCTGGCGTATTTCACGGTCTGCCTGTTGTCGGGGCTCGCGCTCGGCGCCGATCTGGCGCTGCCACCGGCGCTGCTCGCGAGCGCCATCGACGAAGAAACCGCGCACGGTCGCGGTTATCCCGGCGGCGCCTATTTTGGACTGTGGACCTTGGTCACCAAACTCAATCTGGCGCTGGCCGCCGGCCTCGCGCTGCCCTTGCTCGCGCTGCTCGGCTACAGCGCCACCGACACGCCAAGCGACCACAGTGCGCAAGCCCTTGCCCTGATTTATGCCTTGCTGCCGTGTGTGTTGAAGGCGGCGGCCTGTGTGATATTGATGCGCGGCGCAGCGCCGCTGCGTCATACACGAGGTGTCGTTGCCTCATGGCCTTGAATCGCGGTATCGGCGACTGGCACGGCCAGCGCGTGTGGCTGATAGGTGCCTCAAGCGGCATCGGCGCAGCACTCGCGCAAGCGCTCTACGCGCGCGGTGCGCGTGTCGCGCTGTCGGCACGCCGCGCAGCGGTGCTCGAACAGCAACTTTTACTGCTCGATGGCGACCGCGCCTGTGCACTGCCGCTCGACGTCACCGATGCCGCCGGCGTCGCCGCCGCTGAGCAGACCCTGCATACACGCTGGGGCGGTTATGACCTGGTCGTGATGCTGGCCGGAGATTATCGGCCGCAGACCATCGCTGAGTTTTCCCTGGCCAGCATCCAGCACACCTTGGCCACCAATCTCGGCGGCGTCTACAACATCCTCGCGGCGGTGTTGCCACGTCTGCGCGCGGCGCGCCAGGGTGGCCTGGTGCTGGTCTCGAGTGTCGCCGGTTATCGTGGCCTGCCCCGCAGTCTCGCCTATGGGCCGAGCAAGGCCGCGCTCAACAATCTCGCCGAAGCCTTGTACCTCGAGCTGAAAGGCGAGGGCATTGCCGTCACGCTCGTCAACCCAGGTTTTGTGCGCACGCCGTTGACCGCCGATAATCCGTTTCCAATGCCAGCCATCATGGACGTTGAACCCGCCGCCGCCGCCATCGTCGCGGGTCTCGAACGTGGTGCCTTCGAGATTCATTTTCCGCATCGTTTCACTTATGTGATGAAAGCGCTGGCGCTGTTGCCGGCCGCACTCTATTTGCCGCTGCTGCGATGGCTGACGCGCTGAAATACGGCGATATCCGCGTCGCGCGGGTGTGTGCGTTCTGGGAGAACCTGAGCCCGGCCACGCTCACTAGTCTGCCCACCGTCTACCATGACGACACGCGCTTCACTGACCCGTTCAACACCCTGCACGGTGCAGCTGCCCTCCACACACTCCTGACCCGTATGTTCGAACGCTTGGACGAGCCACGTTTTGTGATTGTAGAGGTCGCGCCCCAGGATCACGGCGCGTTCCTGGTGTGGGACTTCCACTATCGACTACGTGACTGGCAAGCGACCCGTGCGCGCCTCATCCACGGCGTCAGCCATGTGCGCTTCGGCGCCGACGGACGGGTGGTCAGTCATCGCGACTACTGGGACGCCGCCAGTCAGGTCTACGAACAACTGCCGCTGCTCGGCGGCGTATTGCGCTGGCTCAAGCACCGCATCGGCTG
>CAMCBY010000491.1 GCA_945873015.1 Klebsiella pneumoniae | reverse complement strand
TCGGGCACCGCTGCGAACCAGGTCGCAGACGAGGCGTGCAACAGCGGATCGGCAGCCGCCTTGAGTGTCAGTACGACGTTTGCGCCGGCATCGCTCAGGGTCACCTCGCTGCGCGCATCTTCATAACTTGAATGATGGGCGCGCAAGGTATAGCTGCCGTCGGCCAGCGGCGGTAAGGCATAACGCCCGTCTGCGCCGGCATACACCGTGGTTTCGATATTTGATACGGAGTGCCGCGCAGTGACGAAGATACCGGCCAGTCCGCGCTGGTCCTGACCCAGCACCTGCCCGCTGATGATGCCGGCGGCCTCGACGCGGGCCATGAGCGGCACGCACAGCAGCGCGCCCAGCAGTGCTATCAGTGTTTTCACAATTCCCCTCACAGACTGGACCAGAACAACGGTGGCACCTGATTGCGCAGTCGACGCCGCGCAAAACACTTACTGCGAGCGCGATGTGCTCTCCAGCACCTTGCCGTATTTGTTGATCAGCTCACGCGACAGTTTGTCCGCTTCGACCAGTTCTTCTTCGCGCAACTGACTTTTGGCCTGTTGCAGGGCGGGGATGGCCTTGTTGCTGCCGAGATGCGCGGCGACGCTGTACCAGCCATAGGCATACTCCATGTCTTTCGGTACGCCGTTACCGCTTTCATACATGGTCGCGAGCCGGAACTGCGCATCGTTGACGCCTTGCTCGGCGGCTTTGCGATACCACTTGGCGGAGGTCTTGCGATCTTGTTCTACGCCTTCTCCGCGTTCGTACATACGGCCGAGAAAGTACTGCGCGTAGGCGTGGTTATTGGATTCGGCGAGCGGCACGAAGGTCTTCAAGGCGATATCGAATTTACCGGCCATGAGCGCCACCACGCCATCATTAAAATCGGCGTGGGCGTGGCTTGCGACCAGCAGCAGCAGGCCCGCCATCAAACGTCGTTTGTCGTTCATCGTTGAGAGTCTCCAGGCCGTCGATGGGCGCGATGGTCCGGCATCTTAGCCGAGTTGATGGAGCCTTCCCAAGCCTCGCCGGCACGCTCACGCGTCGCGCCCGCGAGGCGGGCCCAAGGCGTGGGGGCGATGGTAGACTAGCCGCCCTTCGCAAGCTCGGGCGACTTATCTCATGGCTGGAAAAACCCTTTACGACAAGCTCTGGCAATCCCATCTCGTGCGTGATTTCGAGGATGGCTCGGCGCTGATTTATATCGACCGTCACATTGCCCACGAGGTCACCACACCGCAGGCCTTCGAAGGCCTGGAACTGGCGCACCGCCCGTTGTGGCGCGTGACCGCGACCAAGGCGGTGTCGGACCATAACGTGCCGACCGAAGACGTCACCAACGTCAAGGACCCGATAGCCCGTCTGCAACTCGATACCTTGTCCAAGAACTGCAAGAGCTACGGCATTCTGCATCACGATGTCGGCGACATCCGTCAGGGCATCGTGCACGTGACCGGCCCCGAGCAAGGCTGGAGCCTGCCTGGTATGACTATCGTGTGTGGTGATTCCCATACGGCTACCAACGGTGCGCTGGCGACCTTTGCTTTCGGCATCGGCACCTCCGAAGTCGAACATGTGCTCGCCACTCAGTGCCTGGTGCTGCGCAAGGCCAAGAACATGCGCATCACCGTCAATGGCGCCTTGAAACGCGGCGTGACGCCGAAGGATCTCATCCTGCACATCATCGGTGTGATCGGCACCGCCGGCGCGACCGGCCACACCATGGAATATGCCGGACCGGTGATGCGCGCAATGAGCATGGAAGGGCGCATGACGGTGTGCAATATGTCGATAGAAGCGGGCGGCCGTGCCGGCCTCGTGGCGTTCGACGACATCACCCGCGACTACGTGAAAGGGCGGCCCTACGCGCCGAGCGGCGCCGATTGGGACAAGGCGCTCGCGCAATGGCAGGATTTGCATTCCGACGCCGATGCCAGGTTCGATACCGAGATCACCATCAACGGCGACGAAGTCGAACCGCAGGTGTCGTGGGGTACCTCGCCGGAAATGGTGGTCGCGATCGGCGCCGTGGTGCCTGATCCGGAAGCGGCCGGCGACGAGACCCGCCGCATCGGTATGCGCAATGCGCTCAAGTACATGGATCTCACTCCCGGCACGCCGATCACGTCGATTGTTATCGACAAGGTATTCATCGGCTCGTGCACCAATGCGCGCATCGAAGACCTGCGCGCGGCGGCGGCAGTGGTGAAGGGCAAGCAGCGCGCGGCAAGCGTCAAGGCCGCGCTGGTGGTGCCGGGTTCGGGCCTGGTCAAACAGCAGGCCGAGACCGAAGGTCTGGACAAAATCTTTCGCGAAGCGGGCTTCGACTGGCGTGAGCCGGGTTGTTCGATGTGTCTTGGCATGAACCCCGATCAACTCGAACCGGGGGAGCGTTGCGCGAGCACCTCGAATCGTAATTTCGAAGGCCGACAGGGGCGTAATGGGCGCACCCATCTGGTCAGCCCGGCGATGGCCGCGGCAGCCGGTATCGCCGGTCATTTCGTCGACGTGCGGGAGTTTTAAATCATGCAGGCATTCAAAAAATTGAACGGACTGGTGGTGCCCATCGACCGGCCCAATGTCGATACCGATGCGATCATTCCCAAACAATTCTTGAAGTCCATCAAGCGCACTGGTTTCGGCCCGAACCTGTTCGACGAATGGCGTTATCTCGACAAGGGTGAACCGGATCAGGACAACAGCAAACGTCCTTTGAACAAGGACTTTGCCTTGAATCAGGCGCGTTACCAGGGCGCCGAGATCCTGCTCGCGCGCGACAATTTCGGGTGCGGCTCATCGCGCGAACACGCGCCGTGGGCGCTGTACGATTTCGGCATCCGCGCGCTGATTGCGCCGAGTTATGCCGACATCTTTTTTGGCAACGCGTGCAAGAACGGTCTGTTGCCGCTGACCCTGCCGGAAACGGTGGTCGATCAGTTGTTCGCCGAAGTGGCGGCGAGTGAAGGCTACAAACTGACCGTCGACCTCGCGGCGCAGAGCGTCACCACGGCGAGCGGCGCGGTATTCAAGTTCGACTTCAAGGTCGACTTGAAAGAGCGGCTGCTGCATGGCCTCGATGACATTGGCATTTCCTTGAAGTATGCCGACGACATCAAGGCCTACGAGGCGAAGAAAAAAGCCGAAGCCCCGTGGCTGTTCGCCTGAACCGCCATGAATAGCGCCGAGCAGCCTGCGGGCTGACACTCTGCGCGACACCCCCGCGCGCGTCTCGGCGCGCGGGGATGTGCACCGGCACCCAGCGCTGCCGGTGCGCCCAATCCCTGCGCTGGCGGGCCGCTATTGCTTGGCAGCAGCCCA
>CAMCBY010000490.1 GCA_945873015.1 Klebsiella pneumoniae | reverse complement strand
CCCCGGCCAGCAGTGTGCTGCCGCGCGGCAGGCGGCCGCTGACGTTCGAAAGATAGGCATCGGCGGCACGCAAAGCCGTGTCCTGGGGATCGGCTGGTTGGGCGCCGGCCGCCACGGCGGCAAGAAGAGCGATCATCGCTAAAGCTGGCTTGTACATAGGATCATCCTCGTGCGGAAACCGTTTTGATCATAACTGGGAACATTGATGGCCATCGCTCGGAGGCGCGCGGTGTCGACGCATCATGCCTCCCGACTGGTCAATTCGTGCCTTTTGCTCAGCCGCGCCATTCGAGTGTGGCGTCAAGCTTGCGCAGCGCTTCGCGTAGGTCTTCGCCCGCCAGCGTTTGCAGCTCGAACCACGCTTTCAGCATTGCGTAACGGTGCTCTGCCTGGGCGAGTTCCAGCTCGTAGCGTTGTCGTTCGACCACGATTCTGTCGAGCGTAGTGCGTATGCCGGCGACGATGCCACGATTCGTCGATTCGACCGATGAATTGGCTGCGCGTATCGCGCGTTCGAGGGCGCGTACCTGGGCGATGCCGGTCGTGACCGCGTCATGCGCCTGCTGCATGGTCAGAGAAATGTCACGTTTCTCTTTAAGGTATGTATCTTCCTGTTGGCTCAGGCGTGCGGCGGCCTCGCGGTCTTTCGAAAACAACTCACCGCCGCTGAAGATAGGCACCTGGACTTGCAGTCCGATAGAGCCCTGGTCCACACCGTTATCGGCAAAATAGGGATTGGAACCGGAGTCAGTCGACAGGCGCGCGATTACGTCCATCGTTGGCAGATGATTGGCACGGGCGGTGAGCAGCGCTGAGCGCGCCGCGGCCGAGGCGGCCCGTAAACCGTTGAACAATGGATACGATTTCTCCGCTTGCGCGAGCAGCGTTTCCAGCGGTAGGGGGCTGAACTCCTCGGGCGTGACACGAGTCCAGTCGATTGGAGACACGGGCGGTAGTTCCTGGCCGACGGCAGCGCGCAACGCGGCGAGCTGCTGAGCACAGGCCAACTGCACCGTCAGATAATCTGCGTGCAGCCGCGCAATATCGGCTTCTGCTTCATCGACGGTGACGCGTGTGCCGGTGCCCGCGGCTATCGCCGCGTGGGCTCCGTTGATTTCAACTTCGCGACGTTTGATCTCCTCGGCCACCCTCTGGCGTCGCTCCTCGGACCACGCCTGCTGTAGGAAAGCTTCCACCATCCTCATCGCTACCTGGCGGCGAGCCAGATCGATTTCTGCCTCCGCGCCCGAAGTCATGTGGCGCGCTCTACGCAGTTCAGTCCACAAACCGGGACGGAACACCGGCTGTAACAGCTGAATCGCATCGCTCTCCAAATCGTATTTTTCCGACGGGAACTTGGTACCGCGCACGGTGCGCTTCTGATGCACCATGCTGCGACTCACCTGGATACCTATCGACGGTAGCAAAGCGGCCCGCGCCTGTGGCACGGCCTCCGCGGTGGCGAGCGCTGCGTCGCGCGCGACTAAGATGTCCTCATTATTGACGACCGCGACCTCGTACATTTCCATCAGGTCCATCGCGGCAACGGGCCGCACGAAGCTAAGAGCGCAGAGTAGAGCGGGAAGCCAAGCGCGAGCGAACAGCATCGCCGCGGCTCATTCCTCGACCATGGCGGTCGACAGCCGACGCGCCAACGGGTCCACGAGGTAGCTCAACATCGTGCGCGTGCCGGTACGAAACACCACCTCGGCCGGCAGGCCGGGGCGCAGGTCGTGCTGCGACAAAGTCTGTACACCGTCCGGGGTCACGGACACCCGGGCGAGGTAATAAGGCTGCCCGTGCTCAGGATCGAGCAGGACGTCTGCGGAAAGGGTCTCCAGCCGACCATTGACGACCAAGAGCGGAGAATGCGCAAACGCTGAGAAGCGCAGATCAGCCGGTTGACCGACCACCAGGCGGTCGACCAGGTGCGGTGCCACATGCGCCTCCACCACCAGGCCGGTGCCGCGTGGCACAACGTCGAGGATTCGCTCGCCGGGTTGCACGATGGTGCCCGGCGTCTGGCTCAGCAAGCCCACGACCTGCCCGGCGGTGGGCGAACGTATTACGGTGGTATCCAGCTCCGTCGAGGCGGCGTGAAAGTGCGCCTCGGCACTTTTCAAATCGCGCACCACGTCAGCCTGTGCAGTTTCAATGTCCTGGCGCCGCTCCTCGCGCAGCGCTTTAATCTGCGCCTTAAGTTCCAGTTCGTTGTCGAGACAAGTCCTGGCATTTGTCTCTGTTTCGGTGCGCTGGTTCGCCACCCGGCTGCGTTCACGCTCCAGGTCCAACAGTTGATTGCGCGGCGCATAGCTGTCGCGCACCAGCGGCTCCAGGCGGTCAATCTGACGACTCACATTCGCATGGTCCTCCGCAAGGTTGACCGCTGTCTGGCGGTAGCCCGCCAGCTTGGTGCGCTCGCCTTCGATGCGTTCCTGCAGGGTTGCGATCTGAGAGCGCAGCGCGCCGTTCCTTGCCGCGAGCAGCTTGCGCTGGGAGGAAACGA
Organism: Klebsiella pneumoniae; assembly: GCA_945873015.1. Taxonomy (GTDB): domain Bacteria; phylum Pseudomonadota; class Gammaproteobacteria; genus JADJYF01. Next base: position 832 of record CAMCBY010000490.1, on the reverse strand, counting down.
CGGTGTTGATTTGCGGCAGCTCAGCCGCGGCCTGCAACAGCTCGGGCGAAAAGTCGATGGTGTTGCTGGAAGCACGCTCGGCAATCAGCCGGTTGTGAGTCGCGAGCAGATTAAAATATTGCTGTCGCGCGGCCTCCAGAGTTGAGCGCGCCACGCTGTCTTCGAGCTCGATGAGCGGCTGGCCCTTGGTTACTTCGTCGCCCTCGCGCACGAGAACTCTCTGTACACGGCCGCCAACGAGATGCTGCACAGGCTTGCGTTTTGCTTCCCCGGTGACGAAGCCCGCGGCGGGTACGCCTTCGGCAAGCGGCACCCATGTCGCCCAAGCGGCGAGGCCACCGACGGCGACCGTGAGCACGATCAGCGCGTTACGCGCTATTCGGATGGATTCGGAATGAAAGTCTGGGTTCACGGGTAGGCCCTGTGTCGACGAAGTAGCAGACGAAAAGATGGCGCAGTGGCGAGTAGTGAAAGTCTGATGAAGCGCACTAGCCAATTTTGTCCAGCTTTAGTCGGCGACCCATGTGACGGTTGTCACTCATGGAAGCGTGAAACACCCTTTTACTCATGCCCCTGTCAGAGCCGGAAATCCTGTGCGCGCTCACAGGTATCTACAATTGTAAAGGCGCCGGAAAAACCGCGATGCCTAGGGCCTGTTGATCTTTCAGGAATGACGAAGGAAGTCGGCATGAAGGGCCCGGTAATATTGAGGTCGCTACAACACCAAAATTAGCGAGCCAATCATGCCGAGAACGATGCTATCAGATGTGAGTTGGGAGAGCTTAGCCAGGCTCATGAAAGCGACGGGTCGTGTCTACAACAAGTGTGAACA
>CAMCBY010000489.1 GCA_945873015.1 Klebsiella pneumoniae | reverse complement strand
CCGGTCGAGCCGGTAGGCGCGATGGCCACCGGCATTGCTACCTCCTGACCGGCCATCTGGGTACGCAGCGAGCGATTCTCCATATTGACCGCGACACGCTGACGGAACTTGATGGGTTTGAAGTCGGCCTCGTTGGCGCGATAGGTGCTTTCGGTCCACGAACCGGTGTCGACGTAGTCGTAGAACATGCGCGGCACGCGTTTGTTCATGAGCACGCGCAGATCTTCAACAGTGGTGACTACGGTCACGCTACTCTCCCCTTAAAATAGTGGGTCCGCACTCAGGCAGCGGCGCTCTCAGGCGGATTCAGCTTTGCCGCTTTCAGCAACTCAGTAATCAGGCGCTCCACGTCGGCATCAGCGAGCTTTTTGCCGCGGCCATCGTGAACAAAAAACACATCGACGGCCTTTTCGCCAAAGGTTGAAATGTTGGCACCGCGCAGGTCGATACCCGCCTCGGCAATCGCCGCGGCGAGACTTGCCAGCAGCCCTTTGCGGTCGGCCGCCACCACTTCGATGGCGGTGACGGTCTTGGCTGCTGCTTCGAGACTGCGCACCTGCACCGGCAGCGCCTTCATCAAAACATCGGGTTTGGCCGGGCGTTTGATTGCGGGCGGCTCCTCGCCGTCCAGCACCGCCTCGAGACGTTTGCGCAAACGTTCCATCTGGTCGCGCTCGGCAACCGGCACATTGTTGGCGTCGGTGATATGGAACTCATCGAGTATGCGCCCATCGCGCAAGGCATATGCATGCGCGGTCAAGGCCTTGGTATTGGCGTTGGCCAGCGTCGCGGTCAGATGCGAAAACAGCTTCGGTCGATCATGGCCCCAGGCCAGCACCTGGGTGTATCCCATCGATTCGTTGACTTCGAGATGCGCACCACTATCGCGACACAGGAGCCGGCACAGTTCGAGCAGGCGCGCCGGCGGAAAGTGCAGCATCAACGAATTGGAGACCGCCGCGAGCGACACCGCGATGGCGTCGCGCTCGGCCGCCGCGCACAGACTCAGCACACTGTCGCGTCGCGACTGCAGGCGTTCGGCATGATCGGCCGGCAATACCTGGCCGGTGCGCAAAAAGGCTTCGGCCGCGCGAAACAGTTGCGCGAACAAGGTGCCCTTCCAGTCGGTCCACACGCCCGGTCCGACCGCCGTGACGTCGGCCACCGTCAGCAGGAACAGATACACCAGCCGCTCCTGATCGCCGACAAAACGACAGAATTCGGCAATCACCTCGACATCGCCCAAGTCGTAATGCTGGGCAGTCTTGGAGAAACGCAGATGATGCAACACCAGCCACGCGACCAGTTCGCAGTCGTCATGGGACAGCCCGATGCGACGACAGAAACGTCGCGCGAGGTTCTCGCCGAGTTCGGAATGATCGCCGCCGCGGCCCTTGGCGATATCGTGATAGAGCAACGCGATATACAACAGCTCCGGTCTTTCCAGCGCGGGCATGAGTTTGGAGGCCAGCGGCATGGTGATGAACTGGCCTTCGCCGAGGCGAAAATCACGCAGGATGTCGATGGCGCGGATGGTGTGCGCATCGACCGTGTAGTGATGATAACGATCGAACTGGCAATGGCCGGTAATGCGGCCGAAATCGGGAATCAGACGGCCCAGCACACCGGTCTCGTGCATCTGGCGCAAGGCGGTCGCGACATTACGGGGCGAACGCAGGATCGTCAGCAGCATCCCATTGGCCGCCTGCGAACTGCGCAGCGACGCGTCCACCAGCCGCGCGTGTTTGCGCACGACCCGCAGCGCACGGCTGTTCAGGTAGCGCCTTTCCTTCTGCGCTTCAACAAAGATACGGACAAGATTGTGCGGGTCGGCAGCGAAAGCCTCGACGTCGTGCACACCGACTTCGGTGCCATACACCTCGATGCCGCCGCTCAGTTTGCGCCGCCGGCGCAGGCGGCCGCCGGGATTGATCTGTTCCTCGAAGTGCAGCAGAAAGATGTCGGCGAGATCGGCGATGGTGCGCACGTTGAGAAAGTAGTTCTTGAGAAACCGCTCGACCGCGCTCGAGCGCTCGCTGTCGCGATAACGGAAACGCTCCGCCAGTTCCGGCTGCAGATCGAAACGCAGCTTGTCGGTTTCGCGCCCGGTGATGAGATGCAACGCACTGCGCACCCGCCACAGGAAATCGCGGCTGCGTACAAAACCATTGAACTCGGCGTCGTCGACCAGGCCCTGACCAATCAATTCGCGGGCGGTCGGCACACCATACCAGGCCATCGACAGCCAGAAGATGGTGCTGACATCGCGCAACGCGCCCTTGCCGTTCTTGAGTTCCGGTTCCATGCAGAACGCGGTATCGCCCTGCGCGCGGCGACGGTCAGCGCATTCATCGAGTTTGAGGGTGCAGAACTCCACCCGCTCGCGGCGGCTCCAGTGTTGCTGGCCACTGCTCTTCAGCAAATCTTTGTAGAGTGCGCCGCTGCCACTGACCATGCGCGATTCGAGCAAAGCAGTGCGGGCTTGATGGTTGTCGCGCGCGAACTTGCGCGCTTCCTTGACGGTGCGTACCGCATGCCCGAGATGCGCACCGCTGTCCCACACGGTCTGGCCGAAAGTCTTGATGGCAGCATTGACGCGCGCGTCGCTGGCATTCGGCACCAGGAACAGCAGATCCCAATCGGAATACGGACACAACTCGGCGCGCCCGTAACCACCGACCGCCACCACATCGACACCCTGGGCGGCGTCACCGGCCACTTGCCGCCACAGGTCGATGACCAGTTCATCGACCGCGCCACTGACGTATTTGACGATCGCGCGGCCACCTTGCTGCGCGTCGAGGCGATGGTCGGCCGCCGCCATGATGGCCTGACGACGGGTTTTGGCGAATTCCCGCAGATCGATATCCAGCACGTCACAAAGCTCCCCTGGAACGGCCTCCCACGGGTGGCCAAGAGAGGCGGAGGGTAGCAATTCGAGGCGCGCGGCGAAAGGCACGATCGAGCCTCTGTCACGATGGCAGTAATGGTGGGGAACAAGTCATTGCTGCCAGCGTTGGCCGGCGCCATTCTGCCCCCATGAACAAACACCCCCGTGCCGCTCCCCGACCAGCACAACAACGCGGCGCGCTGGTGATGCTGGTGTTCGAGGACGCCGAAGTGCTGGATATCGCCGGGCCGCTCGACATCCTCGGTGCGGCCGCAGCGCGTGCGCCACAGGACCGGCGCCGGCCGCTGCTGGTATCCGAGCACGGTGGCCTGATACGCACCTGCCCGAGCGGCATCGCACTCGCCAGCGAAACGCTGACGAGTGTGTCACGCCCCCCCATCGATACCTTGCTGGTGCCCGGCGGCCAGGGCGTCGACCAGGCGCTGCAACGCCCGGCC
>CAMCBY010000488.1 GCA_945873015.1 Klebsiella pneumoniae | reverse complement strand
ATTTTCGACGAGGCCGGTGACGTCATCGGCGGTATCGGCGCCAGCGGTGGCACCATCGAGGAAGATTGTGAGACCTGCCTGGTCGGCATGCGCAAGCTTGGTTTCCAGACCGAATTCGTCAACCCGCTGGCAGCGAAAAAATAAGTCAGACTGCCCGCCCGGACCACCAGGGGCAGGCGGGCAGCACGACGATTCTGGTCAGGTCTTCGTGTCAGGCTTAAGACTCGCACTGTACCGCCGCTAAAACTCCCGACATCGGTTTATTCCATTGGGGAGGGTATATGGCATTAACGCAGTCACCCGCGGACGACGAAATCTCCGCAGCGAGCGAGCGTCGGGCCCATCGGCGCCGCAGCACCTATTTCGGCACCGCCTGGAGTGACGGTCGCCGCGCCCGCCAGGGCGAAGTGCTCGATACTTCGGATCACGGTCTGTTTCTCAAACCGGGCTGGGCACCGTCCGAATCTTTTCTGCGCGGTGACCCGATAGAACTGCGCTGTCGTGTGCGCGACCAGAGCTTCGAACTCCAGGGCGAGGTGTGTTGGGTTGGCCATAGCGCCGACCACGATGTCGATGGCATTGGACTTCGGATCTTCAATACCGACGCGCTGTCGTTACTGCTGGCTGATCTGCGCCCGGCCTGAAGCGCTGCCCTGCCGCGCTGACGCGGCTTGAGTGCCGCGTCATGAGTGGTTAGATTGCCTGCCTCACAGCCAGGAGCGGCGCCATGGGCATGCTGCGCGCAGATATCGAATCTCTCGAACAGAACGGCATCACCGGCGTCGCCTTGAAACGTCTCGGCGACCCCGAGGTCATTCCGCTGTGGTTCGGTGAAGGCGATCTGGTGACCCCCGATTTCATTCGCGACGCCGCCAAACAGGCGCTGGACGAGGGCCACACCTTCTACTCCAATCCGCGCGGCAGACCGGAACTGCGCGCCGCCATCGGCAGCTATCTCGGGCGTCTATACAACGTTGATGTTGATGTCGAGCGCATCACGGTGCCCGGCTCCTCGATGCTGGCCATCACGATGGCCGCGCAGATGACGCTCAACAAGGGTGATCACGGCCTCATCGTCAGCCCTCATTGGCCGAATATCGACCGCGCTTTTCAGGTCACCGGCGCGAGTTTCAGCACCGTGCGCCAGCGTTGGAGCAGTGCGGGCTGGTATCTGGCGATGGACGACCTGCGTGCGGCGGTCACGCCCACCACCCGCGCGCTGTTTCTCAACAGTCCCTGCAATCCGACCGGCTGGGTGATGTCGGCGGCGGGCCAGCGCGAGTTGCTGGAGTTCTGTCGCGAGCGCGGCATAGTGATCATTGCCGATGAGGTCTATCACCGCACAGTGTTCGACGGCGAGGCCGCGCCGTCGTTTCTCGAGGTCGCGAGCGACGACGATCCGGTGATTGTCGTGAACGGATTTTCCAAGGCGTTCACCATGACCGGCTGGCGTCTCGGTTGGATGATCACGCCGCGCCGCTACGCGACTCAGATGGCGGTATTGTCGGAATGCTTCAATACCGGCGCGCCCGCTTTTATCCAACGCGCGGGCGTGGTGGCGCTGGCGCGTGGTGATGAACTGGTCGCGCGTCTGCGCAGCCAGTACCGCGCGGGTCGCGATGCCGTCATGGAGATCCTCGGCCGTCATCCGCGCGTGGAACTGGCGACGCCTGAGGGCGCGTTCTACGCCTTTCCGCGTATCGCCGGTATGGGTTCGTCACTGGCTTTCGTCGAGGGTGTGCTGGCTGAAGAGAATGTCGGGCTGGCGCCGGGTTATACCTTCGGCCCCGGCAACGACGAGCATTTTCGGCTGTGTTTCGCGCAATCGCCCGAGCGCTTGCGTATTGCCCTGCAGCGTATCGTCAACTACATCGACAGGCACGCTGCTGAATTCAGTTGAGGGTGCGACGTTTGAGCCACGCCTGCTGCAGACGGGCAAGGGACAAGAGTTCGAGATAATCGCCGCCGACCTGCGCGGCGGCGGGCTCGGCTAACGGCTGCTGCGGTTCGCCAAGATGTTCCAGCACCAACTGCGCGCCGCGCAGGGTATGCGCAGCGCTCCACGCGTTGGGCAAGGCGACGGTGAACAGGCCTGCCGCATTGGCCGCCGCCACCCCGGCTGCCGAGTCCTCAAAAGCCACACAGTTGGCGGCCGGCTGCGCAAGATGGGCGAGCGCGAGCTTGAAGATATCGGGCGCGGGTTTGCGCTGGGCGACGTGTTCGCCATCGGCCAGCACACGAAACCAACTGCGCGCGTCGTCACCGAGATTGGCACACAACAGCGCATCGATATTGGCCGGCGTGGTCGAGGATACCAGCGCGAGGTCCAGCCCCGCCGCGCGCGCTTCGCTGATAAGACGCTTAATGCCCGGCCGCAGGTGCACGCGTCCAGCCGCAACAAAATCGGCATACAGGCGGGTTTTGGTTCGATGCAGCGCCGGCACCAGGCGCAGCAGGCGCGCACGCTCGAGGCTGGTCCTGGGCTGGCTGCGGATTGCGTAGCGCAGCCGCTCCTGGCCGCCACTCACCGCCAGCAGCGCCGCATACCGCTGATGCGTCCAATACCAGTTCAGGCCATGCTCGACGAAGGCCGCATTGTAAGCGGCCCGATGAGTCTCCTCGGTGTCGGCCAAGGTGCCATCGACATCGAATACCAGGGCTTTCAGCATCATCTCGCTCCGCGCGTGGTGGCTGTCGCGACGAATGCGGTGCACACCTTGTGCCCGCATCTTGGGCGCTAGACCCGGCCAAGTTAAATCAGAGTTCCTTATCGAGTGCTGCCCGTTTGATTGATGGATAGAGCGGTGAGGGCGCTGGGATATGCGTCTAGACGGTCACAGATTGGGGCGCCCGCTACTGAGGGTCATGGCCGACGGTGCAGTGGACGCCTACCATGCGCTCATGACCATACATATCGCGTTTCCGCTGCGGCGAGTGGTGCCCCATCTATTGTTGATTTGTCTACTCGTCGGAGGAAGTGTGGGTGAGGCGTTAGCTGCTACCCCGATCAAGTTGTCCGCCGAAGTGGGGCCAGGCTCGAACATCACTCTCAAGAAGGGAACACGCGAGGTAAAAAAGCTTAAGGCGGGCAAGTACATCATTACAGTTCGCGACCGGGCCAAGACTCACAACTTTCGCTTAATCGGGCCGCGGGTCAATCGGTCGACCCAGGTTTCGAAAATTGAGACCAGAACCTGGGAGGTTACTCTGAGAGTTGGCATCTATAGATTCCTTTGCGATCCCCATGCGGGGTTCATGAGCGGCTCCGTCGAAGTCACGCGCTGAGCAATTCCTCCAGCACCGCGCTCCACGCCGCCGCCAGATTGGCCGGCGCATAACCACCGCCTCCGA
>CAMCBY010000487.1 GCA_945873015.1 Klebsiella pneumoniae | reverse complement strand
TCGCGCAGTGCGGTGTCGTCATTCAACGCCCGCACCGTCACGAATTGTTCGCCGACGAAATGATTCGCCAGCGCTTCATGCAAGCGGCTGCCACTGACGGCACCCGTGCATTGCGCGAAGTGCAAGGGCACAAACACCAGCATGCCGCGCTCGAAATAACCGACCGAGGGTGAGAACACCGGTTTGTGCTCGAGCAGGCCATGACCGCGCATCTCGCCGAGATGTTTGTGATTGAGGTTGAGCCCATAGGCGCCGAAGTTCTGCGGCGCGGTGGCGGGCGTGGCCTGCTGATAAGTCTCGATCATTTTGCGGCCGCCGCCGGAATAACCCGACACCGCATGCACTGACAAACGTGCATCCGCCGCCAGCAGGCCCTGTTCGCGCAACGGCCGAATCAGCCCGAGGAAGCCGGTCGGGTAACAGCCCGGATTGGCGACCCGCTTTGCGGCAGCAATCGCTTCACGCTGACCCCCCGTCAATTCCGCAAAACCATACACCCAGCCCGCCGCCGTGCGATGAGCGGTGCTGGCGTCGATGACTGCGGTGCGCGGGTTGTCGATCATCGCGACCGTGGCCTTGGCGGCATCGTCCGGCAGACACAAGATCACCAGATCGACGCCATTGACCACCTCACGCTTGGCCGCCTCATCCTTGGCCCGCTCGCGCGGCAGACTCACCACTTCAACATCGCCACGCACCCGCAGCCGCTCACGGATCTCAAGCCCGGTCGTGCCGTGTTCGCCGTCGATGAAGAGTGTCGGTGTGGCCATGGGGTGCCTGGGTGTGATGGGGTTGAAAAGAGTGCGCCATGATACTTGCGCGACGGGGGCGCTGGAAGGAAGCGCTCAGGGCCGCCCAGCATTTCCCAGCGCGGGCTTGTCGCGCTATTGTTGCGTGGCGACAGGACGTCGCGATCAAACAGGAGGCCAGGGATGGTCTATGCGCATCTGCGCCAGGGACGAGTATCGCTCCCCGGCCAAGTCTATTTCCTTACAACGACCACGTACGACCGACGGCCGGTCTTCATGGATTTTTCGAGTGCGCGTCTCGTCATCAACGAAATGCGGCGCCTGCACGATTCTTCACTGGTGTCGTCGCTTGCCTGGGTACTGATGCCTGATCACCTGCACTGGCTGATAGCGCTTGGACACAGCCACTCGCTCGCCATCGTGGTGAAGTTGCTGAAAGGCCGCACGGCCATGGCGGTTAATCGCGGCGCGAATCATCACGGGCCGGTCTGGCAGCAGGGATACTTCGACCATGCGATTCGTGAAGACGAAGATCTGACCGGCATTGCTCGATACATCGTGGCCAATCCGGTGCGTAAACACATCGTAGCTCGGGTTGCCGACTTTCCCCACTGGGACGCCGCCTGGTTTTGAATTTTGCTCGAATGTCAGACTGAAGTCTGACCCACAATATCTCTGTGGGCCGGAATGCTGAGACCTGCTACTGGCCGTGGGGCAGATTCCTGACTTCGCCCATTTGCTGGCGGGCAGATTGCTGAACCCGTTGATCTGCTGTGAGGGATTGCTGGGCTCCCCCATTTATTGTGGGTCAGACTTTAGTCTGACATTGATAGGTCAGACCCAAATAGCAATTAAGGAGCGAGGATAGGCACGGCTACGAGCGAACGAGTACAAACGCCTGCTCACTCCCAGGCCGCCCCTTCACATCCGCAGCGCGCGTGCCGTGATCTTCAATCGCCCACGCCTCGCCATACAAAGCAGTCACTTCCTCCGCCGTCACCGCGAACGGCGGTGGTGTGATGACGCGGGTGTCGTATTCCACCGTCACCAGCAGCATGCGCGTACCGGGCTCGGCGAGAGTCGTCATCTTCGCGGCGTAGTCGCGGCGCATGTCGGGCGGCAGGGCGATGAGGGCGGCGCGATCGTAGACAGCAGTGATGGGGCCTAGGCTGGCGCGGGTCAGGGCGAAGTAGTCGCCACACAGCAGGCGGTAGCCGGGCGTCGAGTATTGTTCGAATTGCTCGAGCTTGGTGTGTGCGGCGGTCAACTCGTGCTCGGCGAAGAACGCGCGCACCGCGATGTCGGCGAGTTCGATGCCGACCACCTGCAGGCCTTGGGCGCGCAGCCACGGCATGTCATTCGATTTGCCGCACAGCGGCACAAACACCGTGCCTTCATTGCCGAGAATGGCGCCATGCTTTTGCAGCATGGGGTGCACGTCGGCTTCATGAAAGCCAATTTGATTGGCTTGCCAGCGGTCTTTCCAGAATGCGGCTTCCACGCTCAGCGCTCGCTCAGCGACACTGGTCCAGCGCTTCCTGCATCAGCTCCAGGGCCGCGCGGGTAAAAATCTGCATATTGCCTTCGCGATCCGGGCTGCCGGTTTCGAGGCGGCGCGTGACCGTCACCGGGCCCACCACCGCCAGCGCACAGATGCCGGGTGGATGACCGTAGGGCGTACCGGCAGGGCCGGTGGCGCCGAGCTCGGCGATGGCCCAGGTGGCTTTCAGTCGTTCGCGGATCTTCTGCCCGCACAGCGTGACATAGGCTTCGGTCAGCGGTTGCTGCTGATCGAGCGTGAGCTTGTCGATGCCGAGCAATTCGCGACGCGCGCGCATCGTATAGATGATGGCGCCGCCCATGTAGTACGCCGATGCGCCCGGTACGGCGAGCAGATTGGCGGAGATCAAACCGCCGGTGGAGGACTCTGCGACGGCGACCGTCTCTTTGCGCGCTTTGAGGATCTCGGCCAGCTCGGCCGCCTGTGTGGATAACGTGATCATGGAGATTCCGATTATGATGCCTGCCGTTCAAGGGGATAGCTGACGCATGAGCGAGAGCACTGCGAGTCACCGCGCCTGGCGCTGCCACGCGTTCGGAGATTATCACGATCTGGTGATGGCGCAGGTCGCCTCCCAGCCGCTGGGCCCTGCCGATATTCTGGTGCGCAATCGCGCTTTCGCGATTGGCTTTCCCGACATGCTGATGGTGCAGGGGCTGTACCAATACAAGCCGCCTGTGCCGTTCACTCCCTGTGCCGAATTCGCCGGTGAAGTGCTCGCGGTCGGCGCCGAGGTCCGTGCCTTCAAGCCGGGCGACCGGGTGATGGGCACCATCCGCGCCGGCGCCGCCGCCGAACAGGTGGTGACGGCGGCCAGCGACTGCATGCATCTGCCCGACAATTTCGATTTTGCTCACGGCGCGGCTTTCATCATCGGCTATAAGACCGCCTATGTCGGTCTCGTGGTGCGCGGTGGCCTCAAAGCCGGCGAGACCGTGCTGGTGCATGGCGCCGCTGGCGGCGTGGGACTCGCCGCGGTGGAACTCGCCCACGCCATGGGCGCGCGGGTCATTGGCATGGCGGCCGGCGCCGCGAAACTCGA
>CAMCBY010000486.1 GCA_945873015.1 Klebsiella pneumoniae | reverse complement strand
TCAAGAACCTCGCCGTTTTCAAGTGCGCGCGGAGGGCGGTCGGCGAGGTCGTTGAGCGACACCATACATGCGGTCATGCCGTGCACTACCTGCGCCTGCGGCGCTGCTTTAAGCCACTGGTTCATCGAACCACATTCGTCCGACTCGACATGGCCAAAGGAAATCCAGCGAATGTCCTCGAGCGGCAAAATGCTTGCGACGGCTTCCGATACCAATGGAAACAACCCACGTCCACCACAGTGGAACAGCAGCGGCTGGTCGGCGTGGATGAGGTATTGGTTAAAGGTAAATCCTATCGGAGGGAAGTCTGCGAAAAACGTGGAGAGACGGTAGATTCCATTCGCGATTTCGGCGACACGTGTTTTCATGCGGAGAATCTCCAGGTTGGCGTTTATGGGGAGCTGCGGCATCTTCTCACACTCGCGTTCGTGCCTTGCTGCCGTCTGGTCCTGCCCGCCGCACCACGCCGGGTGACCCGCTTCAAATCGCTGCCGTGCGCTCCATGAGCCACACCAGTGCATCACCCTGCACATGGGGTTCGAGCCGCGCGCGCACCGTCGCGTGGTAACTGTTCAGCCACGCGACTTCGTCTGCGCGTAAGAGCGCGCGATCGATGCAGCGTGTGTCGATGGGGCACAGCGTCAACGTCTCGAACTCGAGCATCTCGGCAAAGGTATCGCCTTCCGGCGTCGAGGCCGGCACGTTCAACACCAGGTTCTCGATGCGCACGCCCCACTGCCCGGCGCGGTACACGCCAGGTTCGATAGACGTCACCATGCCGGCTTCCATCGCCATGCTGGCCTCAGGAACCGCCTTGCTGATGCTCTGCGGGCCCTCATGCACGTTGAGGAAATAACCCACGCCGTGGCCGGTGCCGTGGCCGAAATCGATACCCTCGGCCCACAACGGTGCGCGTGCGATGGCGTCCAGCATGGGGCCGAGTGTGCCGCGCGGGAAACGCGTACGCGACAGCGCGAGTGTGCCCTTCAGCACCAGCGTGTAGTCGCGTTTCATGGCCGCACTCACGGTGCCGATCGGCCATACGCGCGTGATGTCGGTGGTGCCGCCCAGGTACTGGCCGCCGGAATCGATGAGCAACAGGCCATTGCCTTCAATCACGGCGTGTGATTCTTCGGTGGCGCGGTAGTGGGGCATCGCGCCGTTGGCGTTGAAACCGGCGATGACGGGGAAACTCAAGCCGACGAAACCCTGGCGTCGTGCGCGCGCGGCGGAGAGTCGCTCGGCGACGGTGAGTTCGGTGATGCGTTCGCGGCCGAGCGCGTGCTCAAACCACGCGTAGAACTCACACATCGCCGCGCCGTCTTCGGTCATGGTGTCGCGAATATGCGCGGCTTCGGCGCTGGTCTTGCGACTCTTGTGCGCCGTGCTCGGGTTCATCGCCTCGACGACCCGCACGCTGTCCGCCACGCGTGCGCGCAGACCGTGGGTGACGCGCTTCGGGTCAATGAGCAGCGCGGCGTCGGCGGGCAGCGCCGCGAGCGCGGCCGCGGCCTCGGCATAGGGCGCGAGCGTGATGCCGTCCGCCGCCAGTGTCGCAGCCAACCCGGCATCAATCTTGCCTGCCGCAACGAACAAGGTCGCAGTCGTTGCACTCAACAGCAGGTGGGCGAGGAACACCGGGTTGTAGTCCACATCGGCGCCGCGCAGATTAGTGATCCAGGCAATGTCGTCGACGGTCGAGACAAAATGATGGCTCGCGCCGCTTGCCGACAGCGCATCGCGCAGCGCAGCCAGCTTGGCGGCGCGTGACACGGTGGCGTAAGGCGAAAGATGAGCGTAGATGGCCGCGGCGGGCAGCGCCGGGCGATCGGGCCACGCACTATCGACGATATCGCGCTCGGTCATGAGGGCGATACGTTTCGCGGCGAGCGCGCTCGCAAGCGCCCGCGCACTCGCGAGTCCGAGCACGTCGCCGTCGACCGCCACGGTGCCGCCCGCCGGCACCTGCTCGGCGAGCCAGGTCAGGTGGGCGTTGGGATTGTTACCAGTGACCTTGACGAGATCGATGCCGGAGTCCGCGAGTTCGACCTCGGCCTGCACCCAGTAGCGGCTGTCGGCGAACAGGGCCGCCCGTTCGACGGTCACCGCAAGGGTCGCCATCGAGCCGGTAAAGCCCGATAACCACTGGCGCGCCTGCCAGCGCTCGGGCAAATATTCGCTCAGATGTGGGTCAGCGCTAGGCACCAGCAACGCGTCCACACCCGCCGTGCGTAACACCTCGCGCACACGCTCAATCCGCAGGCGGGTAGGAGAGGTGGGCGTATCCATGGGCAATCCTGTCGAATATAAGGGGTTGTGGTTGCGACATTGCGGCGTGGTGAGCGTCGCTGTCAACGCCGCTTGAGGCGCACCCATGGGGCGCTCGGCGCCAAGCCGGCACTGGGCGGGTTTCTTTGCGCCGAGGGTTGCGGCGTATCTGATTATTCCATTGGCGAGACATCGGAATGTTCAAAAAGCTTCGAATCGCTGTGCTCGTATTCATATTGTTCAACGTCGCCTTGAGCGCGTGGTTGGCCAAAGCGCGCACCACTGATTGGAACGAGCCACTGCAAGTCGTCCTGCACGCGCTCAACGGCGACGGCAGCACGGTCAGTCAGGACTATATCGACCAGTTGAAAGGCATGGATAACGAGGCTTTGGAAGCGCATTTTGCCGATATAGAAAACTTTTTCATGCGCGAAGCCGAGCGCCATGGTGTGGCTCTCGAGACCCCGGTAGATATTGTTTTTGGCGGACAGATTGACGCCCTGCCACCCCCTCCGCCGCCGCAAGGCTCCGCACTGTCGATAGCATTATGGAGCCTCAAACTGCGCTATTGGGCCGCCCGCAATAACGACTATCCGTATCTGCAGGACGTGCAGATGTATGTCCAGTATTTTGACCCGGCGCGTAGCCCGGCACTCGCCCATTCCTTAGGTTTGCAGAAAGGATTGATTGGCGTCGTCAATGCGTTCGCGAGCAAGACGATGAAAGCGCAGAACCATGTGATCATTGCCCACGAACTGCTGCATACGGTCGGCGCGAGCGACAAATACGACCCGACATACAATCAACCGCTCTATCCGTCAGGCTACGCCGATCCTGAGCAGCAACCGCGGTTCCCGCAGCGTCGCGCCGAGATCATGGCCGGGCGCATGGCGATCGGAGAGGCCACGTTCCGAGAGGCACAAAAGCTCAAAGAAGTTGTGATTGGTGCCGAGACGGCGCGTGAAATCCGATGGACTGCCGCTCCCGATTAGCGAGCGGCAGGTTGGTTACTGCTGTTAGCTGCGACGCAGCGCCCGATAAGCAAACAAACACAGCCCGGACAGGAAACTGACCAGTGCCGGCGGCT
>CAMCBY010000485.1 GCA_945873015.1 Klebsiella pneumoniae | reverse complement strand
TTCGATCATGCCGCGCATCACCTCGGGCAATACCAATGCGCCCACCACCATGATTGCTGAGAAAGGCGCGGCGATGGTGATGGAGGATCAGCGCTGAGGGGGCAGGAAATTACCGCCGCAATCTAAGACGCGCCGAACAATCCGCCATCCACCGGCAATACCGTGCCGGTGACATAGGCCGACGCGCGCGAGGCGAGAAAAATCGCCACGCCTGCCGCGTCCTTGCTGTCACCCATACGTCCCATCGGCACATTGGATGTCACACCATCGAGTCCCATCGAATTGACCATCGGCCGCATCATGTCGGTATCAAACGGGCCGGGGGCAATGCAGTTGACATTGATATGGCGTTTGGCGAGATGGGCAGCGAGCATGCGCGTCAAGTGATGCAGGGCAGCCTTCGACGGTGCATAGGAAAAATTCTCGAACAAGGGCGTGTGCATGCCGTCAACTGAACCGACGTTGATGACCCGCGCCGGATCGTCGGCGCGGGCAGCACGATCGAGACCCGGCAATAATTTCTGCAACAGAAAGAACGGCGACTTGACGTTCAAATCCATGACCTTGTCCCAGCCCGCTTCAGGAAAAGCATCGATGGTGCTGCCCCAGGTCGCGCCGGCATTATTGATCAGCACATGCAGTTGCTCCTCACGCGCCAGCAGTTCAGTCGCGACCCGCTCTACTTCGCTCATCTTGCCAAGATCGGCGGGCAGCGAAATGCAGGTGCCGAGTTTGTTCAACTCAGCGGCGGCTGCGTCGCAGACTTCCTTCTTGCGCGAAGAAATGTAGACCCGCGCGCCGGCGGCGACAAAACCGTGCGCCATCATGAAGCCAATGCCGCGTGAGCCGCCGGTCACCAATACGGTCTTGCCGGCGACCGAAAACAATTCGTTAATCATGTGTCAGTTCTTCCATCATGGTAGGTGCGAATTCATTCGCACAATAAGCCGTGAATGTGCGATTAAAATCGCACCTACAGGGGGGCGTTGTCGAAGTCCGATTCAAATGGCACCACCCGCGGCGTTGGCTGCTGGTTGAACATCAGGCGCATGACATCGGGACGCGAGTAATGCCCGACCGGGTCGGCTGCGGATTTGGCATAGGTAATCATGTCGAGGCAGATATCCGCCACCACCAGACCTTCCGCATCCGGCGCGAGCACATTGCCGAGGGGCGCGCCGTCCGGCCCGAATATACGTGCGTGGCCACCACCGACCTTGAGCAATTCACGCTTGGCCGGCGTATCACACATCAGCTCCACCATCGCCGCTGACACCACCGCACAGGAGGCCACCACAAAACACTGCCCTTCGGCCGCATAGAGTTGGCTGGCGGCGGTATTGACCTCCGGGCCAAGCGCGTAGGCCGCGCCGACATAAAGACTGAAACTCGGCCAGGCGGCAATGTGGATCTGTTCGTGTTGTGCGTACATCGCGTATTTGGTCAGCGGTTGCAGATGTTCCCAGCAGCACAGTGACCCGACCCGCCCGAGCGGCGTGGCCACCACCTGCACATCGCTGCCGTCACCTTCACCGAACAGCGTGCGTTCGACATGGGTCGGCTTTAACTTGCGGCGCCGCGCCAGCACGCTGCCATCGGCGCCATACAGCCATTGCCCCATGTACAAACTGCCGCCATCGCGTTCGGCCACACCCATCGCCACCATCACGCCGCTACGCCGCGCCGCGGCGGCGATCGCCTGGTCTTCACTGCCGCCCGCAACCACCGAGTGTTGGTGATAACCCCCGACGAACTGCATGCCCCAGGCCGGCGAATCGAGCCACAGCCAGAACGGATACCCCGGTATCCAGGTTTCGGGAAACGCCAGCAACTGCACGCCCTGGCGGCCCGCTTCCTCGATGAGTGCGATAGCCTTGTCGACACTTGCGGCGAGGTCGAGAAATTCGGGCGAAGCTTGAACGGCGGCAACCTTGATGGTGCTCATGGAGACTCCTGGAGTTGGGCGATGACGCACTGTGTGCGCCCTACTGTAACGCCTCACCACGCGTGTGCAAGACGTGTCGCCGAGCGCCGCAAGCACTATCGCGGCCAGCGGCGTAGTCAGCTTCGCGTATCGGGTCTCAGGGGCGAACGCCGCCGCTGCCGCCGGCGTCAGGCGCACCGGGCGCAGGCATGGCGCGGGTCTCGCCTGGGGCTACCGGCCCGGGCTTGGCTCGGCCACCGGCAGGTGATGCGCCCGGCCTGGCGCCGCTTTCATCACCGAGCAGATTCATGATGCCGCCGTAGACCTGCTCACTCTGCGCGCGCAGGGGATCGTCGGCGCTGATATTGGCGTTCATACGAGAAAAGCTGTTGGCCGCCTGGCGCAACTGCACGATGCCCATATTGAACCAGGCCTTGGAAAACCGCGCATCACGCGCCAGCACTTCAGCATAGGCGCTCACCGCCTTATCCGGTTGTTCCGAACGTGCCAGCGCATTGGCATAACGAAACCACAGATTGGTGTCCTGCGGCATGTCTTTGACCAGCACCGCATAGGCTTCGGCCGCCGCGGCCCACTCGGCGTTGGCATAAGCCTGTTCGGCGCGTGCAGCGGTGGTCTGCATGTCGTCCGCGGAACGCCCGCCGGCTTTGGGCGCTGTTGATGCGCAGGCGACCAACAGCAAGACCAGATTCAGCACGAGGCAGATGCGTAGCAAATTCACAGCCTGGCCTGCGCCATGAATTCCATCACGATAAAGACGGCCAGCATGATAATGACTCCGGAAACATGAAGATGATGAACGGTCCGGACCCGCGTCAGGCTCCGGATCCGGACTGTCGACGCGGTTTGCGAGCGCTACCCGCCTGCCCGGCTCGCAGCGCGCCGCGCGATGCCTACTTGCTACCCTCCGAGAAGTTGCCGAGGCCCTCGCTTGCGGTTTTTCTGGTAGCGGGCGCGCTGAGCGCAGCGCTCTGCGGGGCGGCGCCTTCCTCGCTCGTCACACCCGCTTCACTGCGAGCGGTGTCACCGAACAGGCCATAAATCGCAATCGCCGCAATCGCAAGCAAAGCGACGATGATGACGTACTCGGTGACGCCCTGGCCAAATTGGCCGGGTTTGAATTTAAACATGTGCGTTGTGCTCCGCGGTTCACCAACGAAACGTGGGCCGTGAGGATGCCAGCGTTGCCCGGCAACCATATACGATGTCCTTCGTGGTCGCCAAGGGACGGCAACAGGCGCGAAGCGCTGCATCAGCCGCGCGTGCCGGCGGCCGCAATGCCATGGTCAGCCCGCTCACGATTCGTTAACCTGCCAGACTCGATTCAAATCATCTGCGGGGAGTGCACTCATGGCCGGCGTCGGTACCACCAAAGTTTTTGAGAACGACAAGATCATCATGTGGGAATTTGTGCTTGATGCGGGCGCA
>CAMCBY010000484.1 GCA_945873015.1 Klebsiella pneumoniae | reverse complement strand
CACTGTGTCCATCAATCTCTCGGTCGCGCTCGCCGCGCTTGGTCATGACGTGGTGCTGCTCGACGCTGACTTGAGCCTGGCCAATGTCGATGTATTGCTCGGTCTGAATACCGGTCGCACCTTGAGCCACGTGGTCAACGGTGAGTGTTCGCTGGAGGATGTGATAGTGACCGGCCCGGCCGGTGTGCGCATCGTGCCGGCGGCTTCGGGCATCCAGCACATGGCGGAACTGTCGGAATTCGAGCGCGCCGGCCTCATCAATGCCTTCAGCCAGCTCGAGCGCGCGGCGGATTTCATGATTGTCGATACCGCGGCTGGCATCGCCGCCAATACCCTCGACTTCTGCGATGCCTCGCATGAAGTGCTGGTGGTGGTGACCGACGACCCGGCCTCGATTACCGATGCCTACGCCACCATCAAGGTCTTGAACCAGCGCAGCGGCCGAAATCGCTTTCGTGTGCTGGTCAATCTCGCGCAGGACCCGGCCGGCGCCATGCGCCTGTTCCGCCGCCTGCTGGAAGTCACTGATAGATATCTCGATGTCGCCCTCGATTACGCGGGCGCCATTCCCCTCGACCCGCATGTACGCAGCGCCGTGCGGCGCCGTCAGGCCTTGGTCGAGGCCTACCCGGCCAGTCGCGCCGGGATCGCATTCAAGAATCTGGCAGCCACAACCGATAAATGGCCTATACCACGATGGGCGAGTGGCCGGATGGAGTTTTTCGTGGAACGCATGGCTCGAACGGAGTCACTCGGGAGGGTAGTAAACGTATGAAAAAGCTTGCTGCATACAAGAAAAATGCGGCCTCGGACATCGCAGAACGGAGCCAGAACCAACTGGTTGTCGACTACGCGCCGCTGGTCAAACGAATTGCATATCACTTGATGACGCGCCTGCCGCCGACCGTGCAGGTCGACGACTTGATTCAGTCCGGCATGATTGGACTGCTCGAGGCGGCGCGCAACTATGACGCCTCACAGGGCGCCAGCTTTGAGACCTACGCCGGCATCCGCATTCGCGGCGCGATGCTCGATGAAATTCGCAAAGGCGACTGGGCGCCGCGCTCCCTGCATCGCAAGGTGCGCGCGATCACCAAGGCAGTGGCCGATATTGAAGCGCGCGAAGGGCGTGATGCACGCGACGCGGAAGTCGCCACCGAAGTCGGCATGTCGCTGGACGAGTATTATTCGACCCTGCAGGACGCGACCGGCTATCGGGTGTTCAGCTTCGAGGACTTGCCTGCCGGTGAGGAAGGCATGACCGGGAGTCTGACTGCCAAGATTCCGGAGCCGCTCGCCAATGTCGAGAACGATATGTTCAATGCCGCCCTGGCAGAGGCCATCGCCGGCCTGCCTGAGCGTGAACGCCTGGTGATGTCGCTCTACTACAAAGAAGAACTCAATTTGCGCGAAACCGGCGAAGTGCTGGGTGTCAGCGAATCCCGTGTCTGCCAGATTCATTCACAGGCCTTGATTCGTCTCAAATCGCGTATGGCCGACTGGACCGATCAGCTCTGAGCCCAGAGCGTCGCTTTGCTTAACAGACTGGAGGTACCCGGTGGATAAGGGCATGAAGATACTCGTCGTGGATGATTTCTCGACGATGCGCAGGATCATTCGCAATCTGTTGCGCGATCTCGGAATGAATAACTCCGAGGAGGCCGACGACGGCGCCACCGCGCTGCCGATGCTCAAGACCGGCAAGTTCGATTTTCTGGTCACCGACTGGAACATGCCGATCATGGAAGGTATCGACCTGGTGCGCGCAATACGCGCAGACCCGGACCTGCGCGAGCTGCCAATCCTGATGGTGACCGCCGAGGCGCGCCGCGAGCAGATAGTGGCAGCGGCCGAAGCCGGCGTGAATGGATACATCGTTAAACCGTTCACCGCCCAGACCCTGGAACAGAAGATTGCCAAAATCTTCGAACGACTCGGCGCAGCAGCCTGAGGATCACGACCATGGCGCAATCCGCGATGCAATTGGAAAGTCTCGTGCTCGCTCGTCGGCTGGTGGATGCCATCGAGGCCGGTGATTCGAACCATGCAGATGATTTGATCAAAGCGCTGCACGATGGCCGCTTTGACGCGCTTTACCAGGAGATCGGCAAACTCACCCGCGACGTGCACGACACCTTCGCCAATCTCGCCGGTGACGAACGCCTGGTGTCGCTGGCGCAGCGCCAGATGCCGGACGCCCGTGAGCGTTTACGTTACGTGGTGGACAAGACCGAGGAAGCGGCGGACCGCACCTTGACCGCGGTCGAGCACATGATTCCGATGTCGGACAACATGGTACAGACAGCCGGCGCTCTGCGTGTCGCCATGCGTGATGGGCGCGAAGACCTTAACGCGCAGATGCACGCCTTTCTGGACGTGGTTGAGAGCGACGGGCGCAAGCTGCGCAGCAGCTTGAGCGATGTGCTGATGGCACAGGAATATCAGGACCTCACCGGTCAGGTCATCAAACGCACCATCGACCTGGTGGGCCAGGTCGAAGAGAAACTGGTGGAACTGGTCAGCGCCTGCGGCGTGGTGGCCAGTGGCGGCTCACTGACCGCGCCGGCAGCGGGTGCAACGTCCTTCGGGCCGGCGGTGCGTGAAGATGACAGCGTCGTCAGCCGTCAAGCCGACGTCGATGAACTGCTCGCCAACCTCGGCTTCTGAGTCCGGACCTGCTCAGCTTGCGGCGTCACGCGCCGCTATCCAATGCACGGTGCGCGCGACAGCAGACATGATCTCGTGCGTGACTGAACTACACCGGCCAGACCGGTGGCTCTGAAACCAGACAGGTAAATGGCAATGGACGACGAAATTGTCCAGGACTTTCTCATCGAAGGCGGTGAAACCCTCGAGCAACTCGATGCCCAACTGGTATCGCTCGAAAGCGCTCCCGACGACAAGCAACTCCTGAACGCGGTGTTCCGCGCCTTTCATACCATCAAAGGCGGCGCCGGTTTTCTGGGGCTTGAACATCTGGTCGCGGTCAGTCACAAGTCCGAAGACATCTTCGACATGCTGCGCAAGGGCGCGCTGCGTGTCGACTCGACCCTGATGGACACTTTCCTGCAGGTGTTGGACGTGCTGCGTCTGATGTTCGATGAACTGCGTGGTGGCGAAGCACCGTCGCCAGCGCCTGCCGTGCTGCTGGCGCGTTTGAAGGCCATCGCGGAAGGCAACGCAACGGTTGCCGTCATCGTCGAGCCGACCGCGAGTGTTGCAGCGCCTGAGCCGGTCAACAACATTGACCCGATGGCGGCGATCATCGACGAGATGACGGGCGCCGATGAACCCGACCTTGCGGCGCTCACGGCTACGACCGCGGGCGACTTGATTACCGAAGAAGAATTCGACGCGCTGCTGGACAAGCTGCAGGGG